>JBBQOG010000250.1:0-5329 GCA_038330665.1 Bacteroidales bacterium | reverse complement strand
AATTATAATTCTCTCGTCTGATAGGAATCTTTCAATATCCAACAGAACGGCACTTTCCGCTGTAATTCCGGTCATAAACTCTTTTTGAGCCGAGTTCATAGATTTCAGGCCCGGCAAAAGATGGTCGAGGTATACAGGCTCTTTACCTGTTACTTCGTCGACCAGCAGGCCCAGCTCAATTTCATGGTGTTTCACTACCACGACCCGGTTCAGGTTGGTGATGCCCTTTTCCGGAAGGTTCAGGAAGTTTTTAAGATTTATCACCGACAGGATCCGGCCCCGCAAATTGATCATTCCGAGGATGAAAGGGGGTGTGCCGGGCAGCGGCGTGAGCTCCCGAAGGGGAATCACCTCCACCACAAAAGTAGAATCGATCAGGTAGTGCTCATCCGACAGCAGGAACCCGAGTCCGTCCATTATAGTCCCCTGATCTGCTGTCACCGTCAGCGGTTTTGCGATCAGCACCGCTCGTTGCCTCAGAATTTCCTTTTTCATAATCAGGCTGTTATTGACATGATAATCTGTTTAAATCTTTCGACCGTAAGTCCGTCCGACTCCGGGAGTATATCCGAATCCTGCATTCGTTTGAGGCTCGACAGCGCATTTCGGAACGATTTCATTCCGATATCGCGTTGGCCGGCCTTGAGGCTCAGATTGCCCAGCAAGAAATGTGCGAGAACAAAACCCGGATCCAGATACAGGGCCGTTTTCAGTTCCAAAATTGCCTTTTCATCATTTCCCTCCTCCTGCATCACTGTTGCCAACAGATAGTGCAGGGCCGGATCGAGCTTGTTGATTCCGATACCCTTTACGCACCACTCACCGGCATCTTGCAGTTTTCCCCGGTCGGCCGCCTCTTTTGCCAGGGCATAGTGGTTAACCGGTTCAGGCTTCGGCTCCACAACGGGAGCTGATGCGCTGGCGGAAGATTTGGAAAGATCCGGAACCCGCCGAGTCACCTTTTCCCGCAAAGGAGGATCCGCCCTTTTCAAAGGCGGCGGATATCCGCGCAGATCCGGCTTATCGGGCAAAATATCGTGTTTGATTAAAGAAGCCTTCGCCGGGGCCGGAATTCCCTTGTTGTAGATGGTAAAACCTGAAAAGTTTATCCGGTTGAATTGTGCCGCAATCATTGATGACATTTCAACCGCACTGACCACCAGTATCCCGCCCTCAGAAAGTGATTCATAAAAGCGCTCCGTGACCTGCCGGGCAAAATCAGCGCTGAAATAAATCAGCACATTCCGGCAGAAAATGATGTCGATGAGGGTTGACCGGGAACCCTTTACGGATGAATAGTCAAAGTCAGCAAGGTTCAGCGATGAAAAACGGACCATTTTCCGGATCTCCGGAATAATCTGGTACTCCTTTTCGCTGGTTTTGATAAAATATTTTTCGATAAATGACTCTGAAATACTCCGGAACGACCATTTGGTATAAATGCCTTTTTTTGCTTTTTCCAGGAATACCGGATTGATATCGGTTGCCAGGATTGAAATGTTCCAATTTTTAATGTCAGGAATCGACTGAGTTAATGTGATGGCGAGGGAATAGGCTTCTTCCCCTGTGGCACACCCGGCACACCATACGCTTATCCGCTGGTCGGAGGCAAACCGTTTGTGAATTAATCCGGGAAGATAAATTTGTTCGAGAAAATCAAAACTTCTTTTTTCGCGGAGAAAATAGGTTTCCCCGATGGTCAGATGGCTGGCCAGGAGGCCGGTTTCGGTATCCGAAAATTCGTGGGACTTAAACCATTGCAGAAAATCATTACTGTTTTCATACCCGAAAGCCCTTGCGGCCTCATCGATCTTACGCACCAGATCTTTATGATTTTTTTCGTAGAAATGCAATCCCATCCGGCTGCTGATTTCCTTGCGGAATAACACCAATGCCTGTTCAGGTATGTCGGATAGTATGGCCAAGGCTCAATCTTTCTTCTTTTTTGCCGGACCTTCCGGTGTACGGTTTGATTTTACCTTTTCCTTTTCCAATGCCCCCTTCAGCCGCATAATCTCTTCCGCGGTCAGAAATTTTCCTGCCTCTGCGATCAGCACCCTGCCGTCGTTCAGTTTAAAAACGCCGGCCACAAATTCCGTATCCAGAAAAATCCGGCTGGTCTGGCTGATTTCCTCATTAGTAAGGGTCACAATTTCACCGACTGAGTCCACCCACAGAACCATATCAATCTGGGGAGTACGCGTAATGATCAGCTGATCTGACAACTCCATTTCACGCTCCGGAAGCTGAAACACCTTACGCAGATTCACCACCGGCAGCAGTTCTCCATGGAAATTCACGAGGCCTGTAATAAAATCAGGTACGAGGGTGAGGGGTTCAATCTCGACACCATGGATTACAGATTCCACTTCAGCCAGCGACAGGGCAAAATGCTGATCATCGATCTGGAAAATGATAAGCTTTTTCAACTCATCCATTTGCATAAAGGTTAGGTTTCGCAAACCGGCTTGTTACTTGACCAGTTTATATTGGTTCATAAATTCATCGAGTTTTAGTCCAACCTTTTGCAGTTCATTAATCGAAATAACCGATTGTTGGGTGCTGGCTGCCGACTGGATGCTCGCTTCCCTGATATTTTCCATCGCTACTGCCACCTGATCCATTCCCTCCAGCTGCTGCTGACTCGAAGCGGCGATCTGAATGGCCGCCTTAGCTGCCTCTGATATACTTTTTGAAAGAGCCCTGATGGTTTCACCCGATAGGGCCGTCAGCTTTAATCCCTGATCTACCGCCTTCACTCCCTCTTCGGTTGCCATTACGGCTGAACTGATGGATTTCTGAATATCACGCAGGATGGTCCGGATTTGGGAAGTAGCCTCCTTGGAGCGGTCGGAGAGCATTTTTATCTCCTGAGCCACCACGGTAAATCCCTTACCCTGCTCACCGGCTTTGGCCGCCTCAATGGCGGCATTAACGGCCAGGATGTTCGACTGTTCTGCCAATTCATTAACAGCTGAGGTGATCTCTCCGATAGTCTGGCTCTGTTCACTTAACTTAACAACCATTCCGGATATGGCAGTCATCTGCAGACGTATCGTATTCATACCCTCAATGGTATTGTCAATATCCTTGGTCCCCTGAGCAGAAATGTCGGCTGTTTTTACCGCATTCTCGGCTACGGCTATGGCTTTTTGGTTTGAGAGTTCAGCAGTTTGCTTTACTTCTTCAACCGTAATGGTCGTTTCTCCAACAGAGGTCGCCGTTTCCGACGAGCTCGACGCCAATTGCGCCACCGATGCCATAATTTCAGAGGAGGATGAAGAGAGCACATTCACCATTTCGCTGATATTGTTCAGTTGCGTCCGAAGATTAATGATCATGTTCTGGAATGAAAGGCCCATTACATCCTTGTCGGAAAGAGGTTCGGCATCTATCAGCAGGTTACCCCTTGCAATCTCCCTGGCCTGATTGGTTTTCTCCAGAAGGGTACCCTGCATTCGCCTGAACGAATCGGCCAGCCTTCCGATCTCATCCTTCCGGGTCAATTCTATATTATCCGTAAGGTCACCGGAGGCAATTTTATCCGCCGCCACCGCCATTCGTTTAATTGGTTCCGCAATAATCCGTGTAAGGATTATCGTTAACACAATAATGGAAATGAGTGCAAGAATCATGGAGAGGTAAATAGGTACTTTTGCTTTTTTCTCAGAAAGCGCAACCGACTGCATCCGCATATCATATAGACGGGTTTCCTCATCGATCATACTTTTTAAAATGCCACGGATATCGTCCATGACCCTTTTGCCCAGGTCGGTTAGGACGACTGCGCGTGCGGCTTCGAATCCATCAGACTTGCGTAAATCAATGGCACGTTTAAGCACATCGAATTTCTGAGATACTAACGTCTCCAGCCGGGTGCAGTTCTGTTGCTGGACGGGATTGTCAGCAGTCAGTTGTTTAAGTAAACTCAATTGCGCCGGGCAATTCTTTAATCCATTTTGATAGGGTTCAAGATAGGTATCCAATCCGGTAATAATAAATCCGCGCTGTCCGGTTTCGGCATCCTGCAAACTGCTGAGCTCCTGGTTAATCGTTTTCAGAACCTCTTCCGTATGAAGAACCCAGGTATTATCCCGATTTATTTTTGCCATATTCACAAGAGTTAGCGTACATATGGCCAATAGGATAACCAAAACTGTTGAAAATGCCATGGCAATTTTGGTTCCAATAGAATACTTATTCATTATTTGATCCCCCAGAATGATGTTAATCTGACCTTGTATCGAAGAATATTTGATATCAATTCGGTTATGGTATGTACTGATTCATAAGCTCGTCCAACCTCAGCATAAAATTAATTATTTGTTTCAATTCACAGCTATCGGGTTGTTGAATTCTAAATTTGTTACAAATTGTTGAAATACTGCAAGTTAAATACGATTCGAATAAGGTCTCGCGATTTGAATGCCGGCAACACCCAAATCCCATTAGCCGAATGCATGTATCTATATATAAGAATTCGGGTTTTGCCGGACAATGTTTCCATTAAATGATATTTTTGACACTATTAACCGGATTTAACCTAAATGAATATACTGCTGGTTTATCCCCAAATGCCGGATACTTTTTATTCGATGAGACACCTGTTGCGCCTGACCGGAAAAAAAGCAGTGTACCCCCCTTTGGGTTTGCTCACTGTGGCGGCGTTACTGCCTCCGGGATGGAGCAAGAAACTCGTGGATCTTAATCTCTCCCCCTTCCTTGTTGAAGATCTCCGATGGGCTGACTTTGTATTTCTCTCGGCCATGAATGTGCAGGAAGAATCGGTGCGGGAAGTAATCCGACAATGCCACGAGGCCGGAGTACGGCTGGTGGCCGGAGGATCGCTGTTCACGCATGAGCATGAGCGATTTCCGGGTGTCGATCATTTCGTGCTGAATGAGGCAGAAATCACCCTACCCCTGTTCCTTCAGGATCTGGAAGCGGAAAAGCTACAGTCGGTTTATCGAACCGAATCTTTTGCTAAAATCACAGATTCTCCGGTCCCGGACTTCGGGTTGGTAAACATGGACCAATATCTGTATTCCATCCTTCAGTATTCGAGGGGTTGCCCGTATATGTGTGATTTTTGCGACGTCACCACTTTGTATGGCAGAAAACCACGGCTAAAGACCGTTAATCAAATCCTCGATGAACTGGATGCCATCAACCGCCAGGGGAATATCAGGATGGTGCTTTTTGCGGATGATAACCTGATCGGGAACAAGCATAAAGTGAAAACGGAATTGTTACCCGCTTTGATAACCTGGAGAAAGAAGAATCTCCCCACCTTTCTGTTTGCTTCGCAGCTAACGATCGATCTGGCTGA
>JBBQOG010000249.1:0-5346 GCA_038330665.1 Bacteroidales bacterium | reverse complement strand
GCAGTACCAAAGGACGTTTGGCGATACAGGTTGGAAAAACTGAAGGTACTGGGCTGCAACGGTATCCGCACACACGGACCGGTTGATCCGGCATTTATCGAGGTGTGTGATGAGATGGGTTTTTACCTGATGGCTGAGGCTTTTGATGAATGGAACCATACCTGGCACTATGGCCGGTCGGAGGATCCGGCAGGCAAAAAGGCCTATACCTACCATCTGTTCTTTAACCAATGGGCCGAAACCGATCTGAAAGACATGGTCAGGCGCGATCGTAACCATGCCTCCGTGTTCATGTATTCAGTAGGTAACGAGGTGCCCGACCAGCGCTATGCCGATGGGCCAAAAACCTTGAAAATGTTGATGAACTGGGCAAAAGAAGAAGATAATACCCGGATGGTGACGGCTACCTGCGACTGGGCGCCCTGGGCCAATGCAACCGGGTTTCTGGATACCATGGATATAGCGGGTTACAATTACCCCGACCGCTATTTTAAGGAACAGTATCGCGAAGAACATGCACGCTATCCCAACCGGATCCTGTTTGGCGCTGAAAACTACGAGAACCTTGAAAACTGGATCGCCGTGCGGGATAATCCCTATGTGGCCGGCCTTTTTTTATGGGTTGGCATTGATTATCTCGGGGAAGCGGTGGATTGGCCCCGGCGTGGCTGGGAATGGGGACTGATTGATATCGGCAGTTTCGAAAAGCCTTTGTATTACTACTGGCAGGCTTTCTGGTCGGAAAAGCCCATGGTGCACATCGCGGTTAATCTGAAGGAAAAAGATCCTTTCGAATGGCGTGCCTACAACGTGGCCTCGCACTGGAATTTTAAACCGGAAGATGTGGATACTGTTTTCGTTTATAGCAACACCGAAAAGGTAGAACTGTTTCAAAACGGTAAAAGTCTCGGTCAAAAGGCGATTAATCCCGATACTTATCAGGCCATCTATCTGGTAAAATATTCGAAAGGCGAGCTAACGGCAAAAGGATATGCCAACAAAAAAGCGGTGGCAACTCATACCTTAAAAACCGCGGGCGAACCTGAAAAACTGGTATTGAAAGAGGAAAGGAAATCAGTTGGCAGCGACAGCGATCGACTTATTTTCCTGACTCTGGAAGTACAGGATGAAAAGGGCACCCGCTGCCCGCTGGCCAGCAACGAAATAACCGTTGAGGTGACGGGTGCGGGAGAGCTGATCGGATTGGATTCGGGCAACCAGTTCAGCCATGAATTGTACAAGCAGAACATACGCATGGCATACGAAGGACGATTATTGCTGACTATCAGGCCAAAAGGAAAAGGGGCCATTACGGTAAAATGCCGGTCCGGTGATTTGAAACCGGCAACAGTCAATTTCCAAAACCAATCTAACCAATGAAACTGTGAAAGCAAGTGTAAAGTTTGTGAGATGGCATCGAAAGGATTAATTTGTTACCTATGAATATCAAGATATCCAGCTATGCGAAAACTCATTATGAATAGAATAAAAAACCTGATCTGCTGCCTTCTGATTGTATCGTGCTTGCTAAATGCAAATGACATTTACGCAAAAGTCAAGTTGCCGCCAATCCTCTCTTCAAATATGGTTTTACAGCGCAATACCAGCATTACCCTCTGGGGATGGGCGGATGCCGGGGAGAAAATTACCATTACCACATCCTGGTTAAAGGATCGGATACCTATTGTTGCTGATGAAACTGGTGACTGGCGGGTTGAGGTTCAAACATCAAACAGTAAAGAGGCTCAATCAATAAAGATCAGAAGTCAGGAATCTGATATATTCCTGGAAAACATATTGTTTGGGGAAGTTTGGTTGTGCTCAGGACAATCCAATATGGAACAGGCAGTTATGGGTAAAATGGGGCAACCCACTTTTGGATCGCAGGAAGCCATTGTGAATGCCAAAAATATGAACTTGAGATTGTTCACTGTCGTTAAGCAGGCTGACACGATTCCCAGGATAACACTCGAAGGTTCAATCGGTTGGGAGCAGGCCAGTCCTGAGAATGTGAAGGAATTTAGTGCCATTGCCTATTTCTTCGGTCAGAAATTGCAAGAGATACTGGATGTGCCTGTCGGGATGATTCACACCTCCTGGGGTGGCAGCGATGTACGGGCATGGATGAGCAAGGAGGCATTGAGCTCTTTTATGAAGGTAAATCTTTCCGGGGTTGATTTAAGCAGAGCACCTGGAACACCCACTGTACTGTTCAATGCCATGATCAATCCCTTAATACCCTACACCATTAAAGGTGCACTTTGGTATCAGGGTGAAAGAAATGTAAATGAATCTCAGAAATATAAAACGCTCTTCCCGGCCCTGGTAAAAGATTGGCGCCTAAGATGGAACCTGGGTGACTTCCCGTTTTACTATGTACAAATCGCACCCTGGTCATACAACAAGGAAGATTGGGTTCGAAATGACCACAACGCCCCTCTGATGCGCGAAGTACAAATGCAGTGCCTGGATCTGATTCCTAATTCGGGCATTGCTGTTACGTTGGACATTGGCGACGAGATCAGTATTCATCCCCCCCATAAAAAGGAGGTGGCGGACAGGCTTTTGTATAATGCCTTAAACAAAACCTATGGATACAAAGCAGTGGATTTCTCCGGGCCGGTTCTGGATTCGTTTAGCATCAGGAATGATACTGTTTTGGTGAAGTTTAAGTATGCCGAAAATGGACTGTTCTCATACGGCACGTTGGATGGGTTTGAAATTTCAGGTGCAGATAAGGTTTTCTATCCGGCGAATGCCACTATTTCCGGGAAGAGCGTAATTGTAAAAAGCGATAAAGTTAAGAACCCGGTAGCCGTTCGTTATGGCTGGCACAGTTGGGTGAAAGGGACCCTGTTTGATACCAATATGCTTCCTGCCTCTTCATTCAGAACCGATAATTGGGATGAAGAAGCCAGGATGTTTCGATGACAATGTCCCACACTTTGTTCAGATATTCTTCACACTCATAGTTGTAACTGCAATTAAAGGCATGACAGATAATAACCAAAATCGCACCACGGTCTGTCATCATACTAAACCATACATTTTGCAAGAAGTCGTATTTTTACCATATCAACCAAATCTTAAGTCATGAATAGTTCCCGCAGATCATTCGTCAAAACCCTTTCGGTAGGCACTGCCGGTACCCTTTTCCTGGGCCCGGCCGCCTGTACTCCCGACATGAAGAAACACAACCAATCGGTGGCTAAAGTTGTTTGGCCGTCGGATAAACTTAATGTAGCCGTTGTGGGTATCGCTCACCGGGGGTACAGTAATTTGCGAGCCCTTCAGGATCAACCGGTTAACATCGTCGCCCTTTGTGATGCCGACTGGGGTGATGCCGCGCAAAAGGTATTCGGGGAATATCCAAATGCCCGGCAATACAAGGATTTCAGGAAGATGCTGGAGATTGAGAAAAATATCGATGCTTTGGTGGTGGCTACGCCCGATCATAATCATGCCATTATCGCATCCATGGCGATAAAAATGGGTAAACACATTTATTGTGAGAAGCCGCTGGCACACTCGATATATGAAACCCGGCTGGTGACCAGCCTGGCCAAAGAGTATGGTGTACAAACCCAGATGGGCAACCAGGGTCATTCCAGTGAAAATATCCGGTTGCTTTGCGAATGGATTGATGCCGGATTGGTGGGTGACGTTACCGAGGTGCATGCCTGGTGCGACCGGCCAGTCGGCGGAGGATCAGTGTCATTCGTTCATGGCATTGAGCGGCCAGCCGGCAACTTCAGGGTACCGAAAACTCTCGACTGGGACATCTGGCTGGGTCCAGCTCCGCAGCGACCCTACCATCCCGATTATTTGCCGATGAAATGGCGCGGCTACATCGACTTCGGGTGCGGCGCTCTGGGAGATTTCGGTTGCCATACCCTCGACCCGGCCTTCTGGGCACTCAATCTGGGCAGCCCGGAGGCTGTTCTTGCCACCACTACCAACCAGCTACCTAAGGTAAAATATGACACCTTCCCCACCTGCTCGATTATTACCTACTGGTTCCCAAAACGTGGAAACAAACCACCGGTTAAGCTAGTCTGGTACGATGGTGGAATTACCCCGAATTGGGACGAGCGGTTTGAACAGATCCAGTTCGGCGACAATGGCGCCCTGCTGGTCTCCGACAAAGGAATTATACAGCATGGATCCCATGGGGCCGGTGATCTGAAGTTCATGCCCTATGATAAGAATTATACCTTCCAAAATCCGACACCCACCATCCCGCGGGTCGGAAAGCATCAGGCCGACTGGATAAATGCCTGTATTACTGGAACTCCAGCCAGTGCAAACTTTTCCTATGGCGGGCCGTTGACCGAGATGGTCTCCCTCGGAGTGGCTGCCGACAGGCTGCGAAACCAAAAGCTGCTGTGGGATTCCGGGAACATGAAGGTCACAAATGTGCAGGAAGCTCAGGCGATTATCCACCCGGAGTTCAGAAAAGGCTGGGAAATGTAATAATAATCCAAGTATTATGGAAAAGCAAATAGTTCGAATGGTTAATACAATAACCCTTCTTTCACTGACCATATTTCTGTTAACCCAGTGCCATACAGAAACGCCAATCAAAGGTAAACTGGAAGTTGAGTTCGCCAATCCGTCCATTGAGAACCGGCCGCTGGCTTTCTGGGACTGGCTGAATGGGTACGTCGATACCGCCAAAATGGTTTATGAATTGGAGGAGATGAAAGACAAAGGGATGCAGGGGGCCTTTATCTGGGATGTGGGTGCACTGGCCGATCCCGGGAAATCCATCCCTGCCGGTCCTGCCTTCCTGGGTAAAAAATCATTGGGCTACATCTCCCTCGCACTGAAAACAGGCGCCCGGCTTGGATTGAACCTGGGGATGATCGCTTCGAGCAGCTGGAACGCCGGGGGCGACTGGATCGGGGAAGCGGATGGAAGTATGGAGATGCTCAGTTCGAAACAGATTGTGACCGGGCCCTCAAAAACGAAAATCACTATTGAGCCGCCAAAAAGCCGCACCGGTTATATGAAATTAATCACTTCCATCGCGGTACCGCATTCGGACTCACTGGAAATCGATTATACGGGGAATAAGCCGGTCATTCTGGATGATTTCACAACCGGAGAAAAGTTCATTAACTGGGAGGTGCCTGGAGGACAATGGGATGTGATCTCATTTTTTATGTGTGCCACCGGTCAGCCGCTGGAATGCCCGAGCCCGAATTCCAGTGGCCCGATGATCGACCATCTGAGCAAAAGGGCTACACAGATCCATTTCGACACCATCCTGACCCGGCTCGCCAGGGTGAGCACGCCGGAAAATCAGCTGAAATTCCTTGAGGTGGACAGTTATGAGGTTTGGCC
>JBBQOG010000248.1:0-5409 GCA_038330665.1 Bacteroidales bacterium | reverse complement strand
AATCCGGAAAACATTTCATCAACACCATGGTTCACAATTTTGAGGAAGATATGTTTGAACATGGTTTGGGAACCATCTCCGAAGTGTATGACGGAAATCCACCCCATACACCGTGTGGAGCCATTTCTTCCGCTGCCAGTGTGGCTGAAGTTTTGAGGATTATGTATTTGTTGAAGAAAATATGAAACCTATGCGCGTATTAATGTTTGGCTGGGAATTTCCGCCCCATATAAGCGGAGGGTTAGGAACCGCCTGTTTTGGGATGACGCGTGGGCTCGCTTACCAGGATGTGGAGGTGATTTTTGTTGTTCCTAAATCGTACGGCGACGAGGATCAATCCTCTGTTATGCTGGTCGGTGCTTCGCAGATTCCCGTTAAAAGACGTACCTACGCATTTACGCATGAAAAGCCTGAGAAAACCGAAGAAGTGAGTACGAGCAACGCGCTGGAAATGACCTATATTGAGGTCGATTCTCGTTTGATTCCATACCTCTCGCCGGAAGAGTTTCAGAAATACACGCATGAAAAGCTGTATTCCAATGAGTTAACCATTCAGCAATTTGAGATGGGCACCGGCGCGGGTTCTACGATATCCACAGAAGTGGTCGGCACCCTCGATTTTACTGGTAAATACGGGCCCGATCTGATGCAGGAGGTGTCGAATTATGCCCTTGTTGCCTCAGAGATCGCCCATGAACAAACATTTGATGTGATCCATGCGCATGACTGGCTAACTTATCCGGCCGGCATTGCAGCAAAGAGAATGTCCGGGAAACCCCTGGTCGTACATGTCCATGCCACGGAATTCGATCGCTCAGGCGAAAATTATAACACGATTGTTTATGATATCGAAAAATCTGGAATGGAACAGGCTGATCTTGTGATCACTGTAAGTAATCTGACCCGGAATATCGTAATCAACCGTTATGGAATCGACCCGGCAAAGGTCTTTACCGTATACAATGCAGTGGAAGCCGATTCCAACGCGGATACCGAAACCTTCACCAAGTCAGTCGATGAAAAGGTAGTGACCTTCCTGGGTAGAATAACCTATCAGAAAGGCCCTGAATACTTTATGGAGGCAGCACAGAAAGTATTGAAACATTCGAACAATGTGAGATTTGTGATGGCCGGCAGTGGCGACATGCTTCGCAAAATGATCCGGTATGCCGCCCGGTTGGGAATTGCCGAGAAGTTTCATTTCACGGATTTTCTTAAGGGCCGGGATGTTGATAACATGTTTGCAATCAGCGATGTGTATGTTATGCCCTCTGTTTCAGAGCCTTTCGGAATCAGTCCCCTGGAAGCCATGCGGTCAAATGTTCCGGTAATTATTTCCAAGCAATCCGGTGTTTCCGAGATTCTGAAACATGCCATCAAGGTGGATTTCTGGGATGTGGACGCCATGGCTGATGCCATTTATGGTCTGATCACCTATGATGCCCTGCCTCAGATGTTTCAGCATTATGGCAAGAATGAGGTCGACAGTCTGAAGTGGGAAAACGCCGCTCTTCAAATAAAAGAATTATATATCAATCTGTTAGATTCCAGAATTACACCATTATGAAAAATATTTGCCTGTACTTTCAGCTTCATCAGCCTTTCCGGTTGAAACGTTACCGGTTTTTTGATGTAGGAGGTGACCATTATTATTACGATGACTATCTCAATAAACTGATCCTTAAAAAAGTATCAAACAGGTGCTACCTGCCAACCAACGAATTACTGTTAAGCCTGCTAACCGAGTTTAACGGGCAATTTAAGGTGTCGTTCAGCATAACCGGCATATTGCTGGATCAGCTTGAACTTTACGCTCCTGAGGTGATTGCCAGTTTCAAGAAGCTGGCTGCCACCGGACAGGTGGAGTTCCTGTCGGAAACCTATTCCCATTCACTTTCTTCGCTGGGAAGTCCTGAGGAGTTTGTTCACCAGGTTACCCTGCATAAAAATAAGATCGAGGCGCTATTTGGTGTGACTCCGACTGTTTTCAGGAACACCGAATTGGTATACTCTGATGCCATTGGTGAAATGGTTTCAAAAATGGGATATAAGGCGATGCTGGCGGAAGGCGCCAAGCATGTGCTGGGTTGGAAAAGTCCAAACTTTCTGTATTACAATGTAATAGATCCCAGACTGAAAGTCTTGCTGAGAAATTACAAGCTAAGCGATGATATTGCATTCCGGTTCTCAAACCACTCATGGTCGGAATGGCCGCTGAAATCCGAAACGTACCTTAAATGGATCAAAGGAACGCCGGCCAAAGAGGATTTTGTTAATCTTTTTATGGATTATGAAACTTTCGGTGAACATCAGTCCGTAGAATCCGGAATCCACAAATTCCTCGACCATTTTGTGCGTCTGGTCATCAAAGATCCTGTAACAGGATTTTCCCTCCCGGGAGAAATTGCCGAAACTCATCAGGCGGTTGCACCGCTTTCGGTACCCTATCCAAGTTCATGGGCGGATGAAGAAAGGGATCTTTCCGCCTGGCTGGGTAACGAAATGCAAAAAGAAGCATTCAAGAAGCTCAATTCCTTACGCAACATGGTGTTGCAGGCCAATGATTGTGAACTGACAAAGGATTGGGGATACCTGCAGGCCAGTGATCACCTGTATTATATGTCCACAAAGTTCTTTGCCGATCAGTCGGTACACAATTATTTCAATCCCTATAACAGTCCGTACGATGCCTTCATCAATTATATGAACGTCCTTTCCGATTTCATTATCCGCCTGGAGAAGAAAACCAACCGGGTGATCTATAAGGGCACTCCGATTGAGGAGTTGTCAGGGGACAAATTAACCCAGGCGATAACAGAATATGAAGACGTTTTGAAGATTTTACGCAAGAAGAGAGGTGTTGGAAAGAAAGTGCCAGATAATAAGGATGTTGTGCCAAAAGTTAACAAGCCGATGGCAACAAAAACAGTGAAAAAGGAAAAATATTAGTTATTTCGCGCCATCTATTGGAAGGATTACTTATGACGGAAAACGGGAAACAGAACAGTCCGGATATACTATTTGAAGTTAGCTGGGAAGTTTGTAATAAAGTAGGTGGGATTTATACGGTGCTTACTTCAAAATGTCAGGAGGTGCTGAGCCGTTTTGGGGAGCATTACTTATTTATTGGTCCGGATATCTGGCGAGAAGACCATGATAATCCTGATTTTATAGAGGATAATACGCTGTTTCTGGGGTGGAAGGAGCATGCAGCGGCAACCGGCCTGAGTTTCCGGACCGGACGCTGGAACATTCCCGGTAAACCCCAGGTAATCATGATCGATTTCACGCCCCTCATACCAAGGAAAGACGAGATTTTCAGTAAGGCGTGGGAGGATTACCGGCTGGACTCACTCACTGGCGGATGGGATTATATCGAAGCGTCATTGTTTGGCTATGCCGCAGGAATGCTAATCAAGAGCTTTTCAGAATACTACCGGTTCAAACAGGTCATTGCCCAGTTCCATGAATGGATGACCGGGATGGGCGTTCTTTATCTTGAAAAGGAATCTTCCTACATCGGGACCGTTTTTACCACGCATGCCACTACTGTGGGTCGGTCTATTGCCGGAAACGGATTGCCTCTTTATGAAAAGCTTTCGGAATATTCCGGTGATGAAATGGCCGTTCAGTTAAATGTGACCGCAAAGCATTCACTGGAGAAACTGGCAGCCGTTAACTGTGATATGTTTACCACGGTAAGTGAAATAACCGCTTCGGAATGTGCACAATTGCTTGGCCGCCGGCCGGATATCATTACGCCGAACGGGTTTAATCCTGAACTGGTTCCCGATTCGGCGCAATTGCAGAGCGACCGGACGATTGCCAGAAAGGCGATCCGGAAGATTTCTGAAGCCCTCTTTGGGTATGAAATTTCTGAAGATTTTCTGGCCCTCGGAACCAGTGGCCGTTATGAATTCAGTAATAAAGGTATCGATGTCTTTATCCGGGCTCTTGCAAAACTTAACACCGAAAAGGATCTGACTAAGGAGATTGTCGCCCTCATCCTGGTTCCGGCTAATAACTACGGACCGAGACGTAGCGTCAGTCAGCGGTTGAATGGGGAACAAGTGGAAGTCAGTGGAAGTAAATTTTTAACTCATAATTTGCATGATGTTGATAATGACCCAGTTATAAGATTGCTTAAGGAGGTGGGTCTTACCAATGACCAAAATTCCAAAGTCAAGGTAATATTCATTCCCTGTTACCTCAATGGACAGGATGGGATTGTCGATCTTACCTATTATCAGATTCTTACCGGTCTCGATTACACGGTATTTCCTTCCTATTATGAGCCCTGGGGCTATACACCACTCGAGAGTATCGCATTTGGCGTACCTACCCTCACTACGGATCTCGCGGGATTTGGGATCTGGATGTCAGCATTTCCAACGGACAAACCAAATTTGCCGGTTGCAGTGGCTCCTCGTAAAGACCAGCCCTTCGATAATCTGGTGTCCTGGATATCCAATGAAATCCTGAGCTTTTCGCATCTACCCGAAGAGGTGGTTAAAACGCTGTTCGATCTTTCCATTACCCAATCAAAAATGGCAGTTTGGAAGGATTTGGCTGGCTTTTATTTTCTTGCCTATTCCTACGCACTTTCGGAGGTGGTGTTTGAGGACCGGCCAGAGCCTGAATTTTTGGACGAATCTTCGGTATCCTCGCGACCCGTTGAAATTCAGAATACTAATGAACCGGTTTGGAAAAAGGTGCTGGTTGAATCCTTCTTTCCGGAAACGCTCGGCGGACTTGAAGAAATGTCCAAGAACCTGTGGTGGACCTGGAATTACGATGCCGAAAATCTTTTCCGTTCGATAGATCCTGATATATGGGAGCAGGTGGAGCACAATCCGATTACCCTGATGAGGCAGATTCCGCTTGGCCGGTTGCAGGAATTAGTTGAAGATAAAGCTTTTAATAAATCATACCTCGAAGTTTACGACAGATTCCAGAAATACCTCGCCGTCGTTAATGAATGTCCGGGGCCGATGATTGCCTATTTCAGTATGGAATTTGGCTTTCATGCCAGTCTTAAGATTTACTCCGGTGGTTTGGGAATTCTTGCCGGCGACTATTTAAAGGAAGCCAGTGACCGGAATGTTCCACTCATTGGCTTCGGACTTTTGTACCGCTACGGATATTTCAGGCAAGTGCTCAGTATTAATGGCGATCAGGTTTCAGAAGACGTAATGGAACAATTCTCGGATCTGCCGGTTCAACCTGTAATAGATAAGGAAGGCCAGTGGGTTCAGGTTTCGATAGCGCTGCCGGGCCGTTTGCTGCATGTCCGGTTATGGAAAGTGATGGTTGGACGGATCTGCTTGTATTTACTGGATACGGACTTTGATGCGAACCAGCAGGCTGACAGGACTCTGACTTTTCACCTCTATGGGGGTGATGAGGAGA
>JBBQOG010000247.1:0-5426 GCA_038330665.1 Bacteroidales bacterium | reverse complement strand
ATACCACGGTCACGCTCCATATGTTTTCCTTCAATGTCAGCACCCACCTGACCGCAGGCGACGTAGCCATGCGATACGGGTACAATTGGGGTGTCGGGGGCTCTTATTGGCTGAAAACCAAAACTAACTGGCTTTTTGCTGCGGATTACACTTTCATTTTTGGAGATAAATACAAGGAAGATAGTACGTTGAACGGGCTGCGGGATGAGGACGGATACTTTATCACCAACAATGGGGAGCAGATGTATCCGACGATCAGCGAGCGCGGGTTTTATGCAGGTTTGCGCGTGGGCAAGGTTTTTCCCGTGATCGGTCCGAATAAAAATTCGGGGCTGATTGTTTCTGCCGCAGCAGGGCTCCTGCAGTACAAAACTTTTTTTCGACTGGAAGAGAACAGTATACCGGTTTTGGCAGGGGACTATCTGAAAATGCTTGATTACCTCACTAACGGCTTTGCTCTTAATCAGTTTATCGGTTACCTGCACCTCGACAATGAACAGCCGATTAATTTTTATGTGGGCTTTGAGTTTCATCAGGCCTGGACGAGGGGAAGGCGCGACTGGATATATAATTTACAGGGGCCTGACCATTCCCTCCGGAACGATTTTTTCTTCGGACTTCGTGCGGGCTGGATATTCCCGGTAGGTAAGAAAACCACCGGTTCCTACACTTATTTTTGATCCGCATGCTCCTGATTTATCAAATCGGGATCAGGTTCTATTACCTGATGATTGTACTGGCTTCGCCCTTTTCGCGGCGCGCTGCAGCATGGCTGGCGGGCCGCCGGGAGCAGGCACCGGTTTTGCCACCGGTAACCGGACCGGAATCCCGGACCCTCTGGATGCATGTTTCGTCGCTGGGTGAGTTTGAACAAGGAAGACCGGTTCTGGAACAATGGCGCGCCAGATTCCCCCATGATCGGATTCTGCTCAGCTTCTTCAGTCCTTCCGGATATAACCTCCGCAAAAATTCTCCGCTGGCCGATCAGGTTTTTTACCTCCCGCTGGATACCAAAAAGAATATGGATACACTGGTTAGCCGGATCCGGCCGGATCAGTTCATACTTGTAAAATATGATTTCTGGCCCAACCTGCTGGATGCCCTCAACCGGCATCATATTCCCTGCGTATTAATCTCGGCACGGTTTCGCCGCGAACAATATCTTTTTACACGATTGGGACGAGTCTTTCTCCGGCAGCTTCGTTGCTTCCGCTGGATTTTTGTACAGGACGAAGGCTCGTCAGACCTGCTGAAAAAGCAGGGGTTTGAAAATACCGTAATTGCGGGAGATACAAGGGTGGATGCGGTGATGAAGAGAGAGCTTAAAACTGTAAGACTTGAAGACGGGAAACCTGTAAGACCAGGGGGTGAGGGGGAAAGGAAGGTTTTGATTGGGGGAAGTACGTGGATGGCTGAGGAGGTGATGCTGGCCCGGCTGTGGAAATCAGAGGAATTCAGGAATTTAGGAAAACAGTGGAGGCTGGTCATTGCTCCGCATGATATCTCGGAAGGTCATCTTGTTAAAATTGAGGAGCTTTTTCCAGGCGAAACTATCCGATTGAGTAGAGCCGGCATTTCCATTCAGGAGGCATTGGAGGGTCAATTCATTATTCTTGTCGACTCCATCGGTCAGCTTTCATCGTTATATTCTTTGGCTGATCTGGCTTTCATCGGCGGTGGATTTGGCAAAGGCATCCATAATATTCTGGAGCCTGCAGCTTTCGGATTGCCGGTTTTGTTCGGTCCCCATTGGACCAAATTTGGCGAAGCTGCGAGCCTGATTGATCTGGGTGCAGCTTTTCCTGTTTCTGACTATGAAAATTTCGTTTTAAGGATAAAAAAGTTATGTTTTGATTCGGAATTCCGCGCCGAATCAGGCCTTCTGGCTGTCAGCTACATGAAAAGTCAGATGGGTTCTAGTGATCTAATAATTAGATATTTATCTGGAAAATGGTGAACAATGACTGTTCATAAATGGATATGAACAGGGCAAGCCGTTGGTTACCAATAGCCTTAAGACCGGTATCTGACAAATGTTAGTAAAATTGATTTTTTCATTTGGCTGCTCCGAGTAAATTTGATACGAGGGCGAAAGTCCTCAAAAAAAACAACCCCTTTGTCTAACCCATTGAGTAACACATGTTATCAGTGCCATGTATATAGAAGAAATGTCAGTCAGAACAGAAAAGGGTCGCAAGACCTACACTTTGGAGGAGGCCGTTGAGGCATCGCGTAGCTATTTTGGAGGAGATGAGCTTGCGGCAACAGTTTGGGTGAACAAATATGCGCTGAAGGATTCGGCAGGGAATATTTACGAATTATCCCCCGATGATATGCACCATAGGATGGCCCGGGAGATTGCCCGGATCGAGAAACGGTATCCGAGTCCGATGATGGAGGAAGAGTTATATCAACTGCTGAAGGATTTCACCTATATCATTCCACAGGGTGGACCGATGACCGGTATTGGCAATCCTTTCCAGATTTCCTCGTTATCCAATTGTTTTGTCATTGGTAACGATGGTTCGAGCGATTCCTATGGCGGAATCATGAAAATCGACCAGGAGCAGGTTCAGCTGATGAAACGCCGTGGAGGAGTGGGTCACGACCTGAGCCATATCCGTCCCACGATGAGTCCGGTAATGAATTCCGCCCTGACCTCAACCGGCGTGGTTCCGTTCATGGAGCGCTATTCCAATTCCACCCGCGAGGTGGCTCAGGATGGCCGTCGCGGAGCCCTGATGCTTAGTATTTCGATCAAGCATCCGGATTCTGAGAACTTTATTGATGCCAAAACCGAGAAGGGTAAAGTAACGGGTGCCAACGTATCCGTAAAAATCACCGATGAGTTTATGCAGGCGGTCATCAATAATACCAGCTTTAAACAGCAATTCCCGATCGATTCGGATAAACCGACTCACCTGAAGGATACGGATGCCCGCAAATTGTGGGAGAAAATCATTCATAATGCCTGGAAATCGGCTGAACCCGGCGTGTTGTTCTGGGACACCGTAATCAGGGAATCCATTCCGGATTGTTATGCGGATCTTGGCTTTAAGACGGTTTCTACCAATCCTTGCGGGGAGATCCCTCTTTGTCCGTATGATTCATGCCGGCTACTGGCCCTTAACCTGTATGGCTATGTGGATCACCCATTTACTTCTGAGGCCCGGTTCGATTTCGACAAATTCAAGAAACATGTTCATTTTGCCCAGCGCATGATGGATGATATTATCGATCTGGAAGTGGAGAAGATTGAAGGGATCATCGGAAAGATCAATTGCGATCCGGAAGATTATGAATTGAAACGCGTGGAGATTAAGTTGTGGGAAAATATCCGGAAAAAAACCGAACAGGGCAGGCGCACCGGTATCGGTATTACTGCTGAAGGAGATATGCTCGCAGCTTTGAACCTGACTTACGGCAGCGACATAGCCATCGATTTTGCCGTAGAGGTGCAGAAATGCCTGGCTGTGGAAGCGTATCGTTCCTCCGTGGATATGGCTCGCGAGCGCGGTTCCTTCCCGATGTACGATGCACAGCGCGAGAAAAACAATCCGTTTATCAACCGCCTTCGCGAAGCGGATCCGCAGTTATATGAGGAAATGACCGTTTCCGGTCGCCGCAACCTGGCCCTGCTGACCATCGCCCCCACCGGCACCACCAGTCTCATGTCGCAAACCACCAGTGGCATTGAGCCCGTATTCCTGCCGGTATACCGCCGCCGCCGTAAAGTGAATCCAAATGATGCGGAATGCAAGGTTTCCTTCATTGATGAGGTGGGTGATTCCTGGGAAGAATACAACGTTTTTCATCATAAATTCATGGACTGGCTGACGATCAACGGGTATGATACCACGAACGTCAGGTCTTATTCTGCCGCGCAGATCGACGAATTGGTGAAGAAGTCGCCCTATTACAAATCCACCTCGGCCGATATCGACTGGGTGGCTAAAGTGCGTATGCAGGGTGCCGTTCAGAAGTGGGTCGACCATTCCATTTCGGTTACGGTTAACCTTCCCAACGATATTGCGGAAAGCACCGTTGCCGATGTCTATCGTACCGCATGGGAACATGGTTGCAAGGGCGTCACGGTTTATCGTGAAGGCTCCAGGGATGGTGTGCTGATCAAAAATGAGGAGAAGAAAGAGAGTCATACCCCGAAGCACGAAGGGCATAAGCGTCCGGTTGTGCTGGATGCTGAGATGCTGCGTTTCAAAAACGAAGATGAAGACTGGATTGCCTTTGTGGGGATGATGAATAGTCAGCCGTATGAGATATTTACCGGTCGTGCCGAGGAAGACACCCTGGTGATTCCGAAAAATATCTGTCAGGGCCAGATCATCAAAGTTAAAACTCCCGAGGGAGCCCGGTATGATTTTCATTACACCGATAAATATGGCAATCCCTGCACAGTTGGGGGGTTGTCCTACATGTTCGATAAAGAATTCTGGAATTACGCCAAGCTGATCTCCGGAGTGTTACGTCATGGAATGCCCATTCCGTACGTAGTCACCCTGGTTTCCTCGCTGAGCCTCGACAATGAAAACATCAATTCCTGGAAAGCCGGCGTTGCCCGGGCCCTGAAGCAGTTCATCCCCGATGGCACCAAAGCATCGAAGGGAGAACACTGCGAAGAGTGCGACAGCGACGAGATGATCTTTCAGGAGGGGTGCTTGATTTGCACGAAGTGCGGGCACTCGAAGTGCGGGTGATTGGGAGGGCGCAGTGCTAAGGAGAAAGGTCCCCGTGCGGAACCCTCGTTACATGGACGGGGTCCCCGCTTTCGCCTAATGGTGCTAACCTATATAAACAAATCGGTAGGACCCGTGGGTCCTCCCGGATAAATAGAGCCGTGGCTCCTCCCGGATAAATAGAGCTGATGCGCCGCTAAAATGTTGAGAATTCGGTTGATCAAATATCAATCTTGAAAGAGAGTGGAAGCCTATTAATCATAAAAGTTAGCGACATTACGCGCAGGCGGGGACCTTTTCCCTCCACACCAAATTCTGCAAAAACTAATACCTTTAATGAAACTTTTCCCCCATTCAAGGCACTATCTTCCGTAACCAATAGTCGCAATTGATTCCAACCAAGCAAGAGGTGTTCATGGAGAGGTACACTCCCTGTCACCAGGCGTTTCTGGGGTATTGCCGCGGGTTAACCGGTAACCGCGATGATGCCCTGGACCTGGCGGGCGAGGCTGTGCTGATTGTCTTTGAGAATCTGGAAAAACTCCGGAAGAAGGATTCTTTCAAAGCCTATCTGTTCGGCGTGGCCCGGCGGTTGCGACTGCATCAGTACCGGAAGAATCGGTTTCGGGGAGCGTATGATGAAAAGGTGGCCTTGCTGCTGCCCGATCGCGAACCTGCTCCCGATATCCAGCATGATGTGGAGGTTTTATTTGACCTTATTGGAAAACTGCC
>JBBQOG010000246.1:0-5452 GCA_038330665.1 Bacteroidales bacterium | reverse complement strand
ATCAGCCGGCGTCCGGTTTTGTATTTTACTCCCCGGGTGCAGTGGGAATGGGAATACAAAACCGGACGCCGGCTGATGATGAACTATCAGACCCGGGTGAATACCCCATCCATCAGTCAGCTGTTGCCGGTGGAGGAGAATAGCAATCCGCTCTCTGTATCGTATGGTAATCGTAACCTGCGACCGGAATATAACCACAATTTCAGCCTAAACTGGCTGATTTTTGATCAGTTCAGTTTTACTTCCCTGATGAGTGGCATGGATGCCGGTTATACCCTGGATAAAATCAACTGGTCGAGGACTATCGATCCACAGCTTAAGCAGACTATGACCCTGGTGAATGTTAAAAATGACTACAATGCATCGGCACGCATTGATTTTTCCACCCCGATACGAAAGCTGGGCGTGAAAATAAGCACCAACCTCCGGGAAGGGTTTAACCGGGGAATCAGTCTGGTTGATGGCGTGGAGAACATCAATACCAACTTTACCCACAAGGTTTCGCTGACTTTCGACAATCGTAAAAAAGATAAGTGGGATGTTATGCTGGGAGGTTCTGTTCAGGTGACGGATGCACGGTATTCGATCCAGAATACCTTGAATAACCAGTATGTAAACATGGCCGGTTTTGCTGAGCTGCGCTATAACCCGACTGAAAAATGGAACTTTGCCTTTAATGCCGATGTCACCAATTATACAGCACAGAGCTTCGATAAACCGATACTGATCCCGCTACTCAGCGGAGAGATCAGCTACTATTTCCTGAAAAGCAATCGGGGTGTGCTCACCTTACAAGGGGTCGACCTGCTCAATAAAAATACAGGAATCCAGCGGATCAGTGAACTGAACTATTTGCAGGAGCGGCAAACCAATATGCTGGGACGCTATGTGATGCTTACCTTTAAATACCGGCTCAATAAACTTGGCGGTGGTAAGGGGGGTGGGTTTGATATTAAGATTAATCACCGTTGAAGTTTAGGAGTTTAGGAGTTTAGGAGTTTAGGATTTTAGGAATTGAGGAGTTGAGGAGGTGAGGAGGTTAGAGGTGGATGATCACAGGAAGGTGGTCGGAGGGATAAAACCCGTTAAGGCTTTCATCGCGAACGATGTAGGATTTAACGGGTTTTGTATTTTTAAGATAGATATAGTCGATGCGGTCGCCGGGTTTCCCATACACGCGGAAGCCGGTAAACGTATATTCCGGTCCTTTTGGTTCGGTTTCGGAAACTAATTTTGAATCCTGAAATCCGGCGCCGGTAATCACCTGATAGGGGCTATCCTTAAGGGTTGAATTGAAATCACCGGTAATGATGGCAGGATGCTTTCCCGCCAGGGAATCAGCCGACCTAACCAGAAGCTTTGAGCTCATCAGTCGGGCTTTTACACCGATATGGTCGAAATGGGTATTGAAAAAACAGAGGGTGTCGCCGGTGGTTTGGTCGATCAACCGGACCCAGGTTACCATCCGGGCGCAAACCGCATCCCATCCTAGTTTTCCTGGTTTGTCGGGTGATTCTGACAGCCAGAAAAAATCACCATTCAGGAACCGGAATCGTGATTGATCATAAAGTATGGGCCCGAATTCACCCTGGTTTTTCCCATCATCGCGACCGACCCCGAATGAGGCATATTGCGGGAGGGCTTTATTCAGATCCTCCAGCTGACCAGCCAAAACTTCCTGCATCCCGATCAGGGCAGGATGGACCTCGCGGATAAGCGTAAATACACTCTCCTTGCGGTTTGGCCAGGCATTTATGCTATCGCCGGGGTTGTTGTACCGTATGTTCCAGGTCATAACCGTCAGATCTTTATCGGTTTGCTTAAGGTTTTGTGTAAAGGAACAGACAGGCAGCGCAATAATCAATACTAAACAGGTGAGGAAGTTTTTCATCATTATGGGATTTGCAATCCGGCAAAATAATAAAAACGGACCACATACCGTTATTTGCCTAAAAAAGAATACCTTTGCGGCCGAATTAAAATAATGGCATTCAGGCATTTTGCCTGAAGCTGCAAGGAGAAAATTGATGAGTTTATTTCAGGATTTCGGTTTGCGCAAGGAGATTCTCAGCGCGATCACCGAAATGGGTTTTGAACAACCCACCCCCATACAGGCAGAAACTATTCCCTACCTGTTAACCCCAAATGCCGATTTGATTGGTCTGGCGCAGACCGGTACCGGCAAAACCGCCGGATTCGGGTTACCGATTCTGCAGCAGATTGATTTCGGACAGAAGACCATTCAGGCATTGGTGCTTTGTCCGACGCGCGAATTGTGCATGCAAATTACCAAGGACATGCAAAAGTTTTCGAAATATGTTCCTGAATTCAAGATCGTTGCTGTTTATGGTGGCGCGAGTATTCAACCACAGATCTCCGCATTAAAGGCAGGGGTTCATATGGTTGTAGCTACTCCCGGCAGGGCTATGGATCTATTGAACAGGAAATTGCTCAAGGTCCAGCATGTAAAATGGCTGGTTTTGGATGAGGCCGATGAAATGTTGTCGATGGGCTTCAAGGATGATCTGGATTCTATTCTGGAGGACACTCCCAAGGAGAAGCAGACCATGTTATTTTCGGCCACCATGCCGACGGAAATCCGCTCGATTGCTGAAAAATACATGCACGAGCCGGTGATGATATCGGTAGGTAAGAAAAATGCCGGAGCCGAAAATGTACAGCATGAATATTATGTGGTACATGCGAAGGACCGTTACCAGGCGCTGAAGCGGGTAGTGGACTTACATCCTCTTATATATGGTATCGTTTTTTGTCGCACCCGTGCCGAGACCCAGGAGGTCGCGGATAAGCTGATGGGTGAAGGATACAATGCCGATGTGTTGCATGGAGATCTCTCGCAGGCGCAGCGTGATTTTGTAATGAACCGTTTTCGCATCAAGCATATCCAGTTGCTGGTCGCCACCGACGTAGCCGCCCGGGGTTTGGATGTGAACGATCTGACCCATGTGATCAATTACAACCTGCCGGATGAGCTGGAGGTATATATTCATCGGAGCGGCAGAACAGGCCGGGCCGGTAAAACCGGAACTTCCATTTCGATTATCCATACCCGTGAGCCGCAGAAAGTGCAGCAGCTCGAAAAGCTGATCGGAAAGAAATTCATCCGGAAACAGGTGCCGGGTGGAATCGAAATTTGCGAGAGGCAATTATTTAATCTGATCGACAAAGTGCAGACGGTTGAAGTCAATACCAGTCAGATTGAACCCTTTCTCGAAGGAATTTTTGACAAACTCAGCTCGATGGAGCGTGAAGACCTGATCAAGCGGTTTGTTTCGGTGGAATTCAACCGGTTCCTGGCTTTCTATGAAAATGCACCGGACCTGAACGCCAATATTCACGATCAGAAGAATCCATTGAGCCGCGATAATATGTCGCGCCGCGATCGCGACCGCATGAAATTTTCCAGGGTGTTTATTAACCTGGGAACCAAGAATAATATGAATCCGTCGAACCTGATTGGTTTAATCAACGACCGCACCGGTAACAAGGCTATTCAGATTGGCAAGATTGAGATGATGAAGAAATTCTCATTTATCGAAGTCGACAGCCGTTTTGAGCGGGAGGTGATGAATTCATTCCATGATTGCACGATTGATGGGGTGCGGGTAGCGGTCGAATTGAAGACGTCGGAGGGACCAAGGCCACCCAGACCGGTTGATTTTATGCGCCCGCCCAAAAAAGGGAACCGGGGGGATAAAAGACGATAACAGGGTTCCACAAAGTGGCATTTAAGAGATGTGACTAGTGAACTTTAAGATAGTGAGAGATTTAAGGGGCCGCCTGTAATCATGTAGTTACAGGCGGTTTTCTTTTTATTGGATCTGGGTTTTTTAAGTTGTTAAAATATCAGGATATCAGCAAGTTAAGTTTGTTTCTGGATGATTTTGGCCGATTTATTAACAAATCATTAACGATAAACCCTGTTTCTTTTACATTCTTTAACACAACCGGATGTAACATCAGGGCCGTCTGAGCGTCTTATAGGTACAAAACGAAATGAAAGATTAAAGATGAAAACTATGAAACTAATAAAAATACTTCCGGTGGTTCTGATGGGCTTGCTTTTCACAGCAAATGTCCGCGCAGAAAAAATAAATGATGGAGAAACGCTCCACAATGATACGATCGTGCAGGTTGAGAACTGGATGTTTGACACCAATTATTTATCGGTCGAAGCTTTGTCTGTTGAGCCATGGATGCTCGATCAGAATTGGTTTGATCAGGAAGTGGCAGAACCGACCGTCGAAAAATGGATGATTGATTCCAATTATCTGGTTAATGAAGGACAGCCTGTTGAATCCTGGATGCTGAACGATCAGTACCTGGGTCTAGAATCTCAGAAGATTGAAAAATGGATGAAAGATGCGGGTTATTTAAAGCGTTAGCCGATAACTTTAATTAACAGTAATTATATTTTGATAATACAAGATTGACGTTAATTTGTAACGAAGATATTAGAAGAAACTGCAAGAGTAAGTGTTTGTTTTTCGAAACAGTCCCGATTAGCCGGTCCTAACAGACCGGCTTTTCTTTTTCCCTTTAGCGGGTATCGGGTGTATTAACAAAGCATTAACCAAATAGCGCGTAAACTTCACATTCTTTAACACTTATGATAGTAACAAAACCTGTTTTCCATCGTCTTATATGTAGGAAACAGAATACTAAAACATTTAAAAATATTACAATGAAAACTTCTAAAATGTTCAAGTTGGTGGGGATTATCCTCATCGGCCTTTCACTTTCCACTCAGGTGGAAGCCTTTGATGGGTTGCATCGCAAATCAGCCAAAAAGACCATCACCTTATCGGTCGACAAGCCGGTCCTTGAGTTTATGGCAAAAGCCTATGCTGACCAGATCGATGCAAAAGACATCGTACGGATGCAAAAGGTGCTGGGTCAGATTGACCACATCACCATTTCGTTCCGTGATGCAGATGCGAGCGACTATGTATTAACGTTCAAAGCGCTCGATGAAAATGGTTTGGAAGACTGGATGTTCAATGAAGGCTATCTGGTTAAAACATCGGAACCGGAAGTGGCGGCCATTGAGACCTGGATGATGGATCCGACCTATCTGGATTAGGACTTCAAGATTTTATCCTGCTGCAAATAATGCAGTTGGGACAAAAAGAGCCGGCTCAGTGGGGCCGGCTCTTTTTGTTCTGTTAAACTCTTCCGGGTGGTTTTAAAAAATTGAAAATTGTTGTATATTTGTACCCGCTTAACGCATGGACCTGTAGCTTAATGGATAGAGCATCTGACTACGGATCAGAAGGTTGGGGGTTCGAGTCTCTCCAGGTTCACTTGAAAAATCCTCTTAAAGCCCTTATTCACAAGTAGTTGAGTAAGGGTTTTTGGTTTATATGATTTTATGCGCACATATAAGTACAAATAAATCAAGCACTTAGGAGCGAATTTTTGTGATGTTTTC
>JBBQOG010000245.1:0-5461 GCA_038330665.1 Bacteroidales bacterium | reverse complement strand
CGGCGTTGGATGTTGAGTTTGTTCCCTTGAGGTCGTCGAACTTAACGATAAGGCCGCAGAGCAGAATCTGAGGTATGATCAGCAGTGGGATTGTTATATAGATGGTTACTACGCTGTTGAGGCCTGACGAAATATTGAGTCCGGCCATGTTGGCAGATGCGGCAGTTAAGAACAGAATCAGCCAGTATTGAATAAAAAGGCCTTCCATCCCAAGTACCCAGGAGCTGATCAGGGTGAAAAGGAACGACTGGATGAAGGATACCGAAAAAAGAAAAATAATTTTTGAATTCAGATAACTCAGCCGGCTCAATCTTAAAAATGCTTCACGTTGAAGAATTTTCCGGTCGCGGATGATTTCTTCGGCACTGAGACTCATCCCCTGGAAAAGCATCACAATGATGGCCATGAAAATGAAGGAAGGGAAGTTTTTGTTCAACCCGAAATAGTACCCGGTTTCGCTGGAATATCTTGTCAGGAAACTCACCACAAGCGCCAGGAGTGGTGCCTGCAACAGGTTGATGATGATATACTGCAAATTCGAAAACTTCGTGCTTATGTTGCGCTGCAAGAAAATGCTGAACTGTTTCAGCCGGGGCGGCTTGAAGAAATTGCTGCCCGGAATGGTTTTACCTTCAGGAACATGCAGTTTGATATTGTTCTGAATATTATCAACATAGATTGAGTGCAACTCTTCAGGAGAGTATTTTCTTTCTGCGGTCAGCCGTCCGGATTCATCAAACTTTCGGTTCTCTATGATTTCCAGAACCTGTTCCGGATTCACGTTACCGCAGGCACTGCATTCGCAGTTATCGGCATCGATATGCTTATCGAGTTTTTTAAAATAGGCAATTCCATCCAGCGGATTGCCAGCATATATCGGATACCCCCCCTTGTCAAAAATCCACAATTTGTCGAACAGCCTGTAAATGAATGAGGAGGGCTGGTGGATATTGACGATGATGAGTTTGCCTTGCTGGGCGAGCTGTTTGAGCAATACCATGATCTTTTCCGAGTCGCGGGATGAAAGCCCGGATGTGGGTTCATCGACGAATAAGATCGATGGTTCCCGGATCAGCTCAAGCGCAATATTCAACCTTTTTCTCTGCCCGCCGCTCAGGACCTTCTTGAGTGGGTTTCCCACGACCATATCGCGGACCTCATAAAGGCTCAGATCCTGAAGGAGCTTGTCGATCTGCTTTTTTAATTCCAAAACCGGAATGTGGTTTAAACAAAGGAGGGCGTTGTAATAAACATTCTGAAAAACAGTCAGCTCTTCAAAAACAAGGTCATCCTGAGGGATATAGCCGATCAGTCCCTCAATTTTGTCAAACTCTTTATGAATGTCGATTCCATTGATAGTTATGCTTCCTTCATTGAGAGGCAAACTACCATTTAATACATTGAGCAAGGTGGATTTTCCGACACCACTGCCACCCATTACGGCAATCAGCTGACCGGAGGGTTCGGAAAAGCTGAAATCATGGATGCCGTGTTTGCTTTTGGGAAAATAGTAGGCAGCCTTATGGCTTGTAAAAACCAGGGGATCGGTGCTTTTGAAGTTAAAAAATGTTGCCGAAACTTCTGTGTAATAAATATTTGTGTTTAAATTTCCACGGATGATCCCTCCATGGTTAAAAACATAGAACTGGAATTGCCGGATGGTTGTACCTTCAAGCTTCAGATGATCGCAACCGAAATACTTAAAAATAAACTGTCCAGTTTCTGCGACATAATAGATCAGGAAATCCCCGTTAAGGTTTGGTTTCTGAGAGTGAAAGACCTTGTCGTTTTTTGATCCCTCCTCTTTATTAAGGATCATAAACCCGGCTGAATTGATCTCGCCGGGCTGATCACAAAAGATAAACTGTTTGAAAGCCAGGTAGTCATCCGGTCTTACTTCGAAGATCTCGGCGACCAGGTCATAGAGTTCATGTTCAGTGGAATTGAAATCGCGTTTGGCCAGCTCCAGAACATGAAGGAATATCATCAATTGCTCGGCATGGTGTATGCGGCTCTTGATCTGATTGCAGATTTTGACGACAATTTTCCGGGTATTCTCCTCATCGAGAACATGAACGCCACTGCTGTATAAATCAAAAATCTCGAAGAACAGCTCAAGATATTCAGCGGTGTTTTTAACCCCAAGCTGATTCGTGAGATATTCTTCGAGCGTTTTTCTGGCGGTATCGAAATCTTTTTCCCCCTTGATGCTGAAAACCGCAAAAAGATTGATCAGGGCATTGAGTGTGGATTCATTCATAGCCGGATCAGAAGAAGATTTCTATTTGGTTAGTGTCCCGGTCAAACGATTTATTTCTTCAACCGATTGAGTGGTGAAAGGTTCCGTTGACTGGAAAATCGCATTGATTGGCAGCAGGACGGTATTGAACTTGCTGATGTCAGGATCGCCGGCTGATTTGCCCAGAATCTCACAAGTGGCATTGATCACGCCTTTCTGCTTTTGGAGGACTTCCATCAGTTTTTCTTTACCGGGCGAAAAGAGGGTCAGGTAGGAAATCACATTCATGGATTTTACTACAGCACCGGCAAAAACAAGCGTCACATCTTTTGCCGACCCGGTTTTCTGAATCAGTTCATTGGTTTTCTTGAGCATATCGCCAACCAGAGCCTCCAATGCCAGTTTGTTATCCTTGTTTTTGTCGTAATCTACCCTGAACTGTTTCTGTGTTTCAACAAGTTCTTCAAAACCTAACTCCTGGGTAAGGGTTTCATAAACCTTCAACAGTTTGGAAAAGGATTCAACCTGGTTGTAGGTGTTGGTATACGCCATATCGAATACTACTGATCCATACGCTTTTGCTTTGTCGGCGCGGGTTAAGAGGTTTCCGGTTTTCAAATCTTCACCGGTAAAGCCGGCCAGGTAAGCGGCACCGGTTGAGTTAATCAGGTTAACTGTTTCGGAGTTGCTCGGTAAGGTATTAACAATCTGAATAATCTCTGCTTTAACCTTGCTGTTGTCTGTAGCTTCTGCGCTAGTAGCCGGAACTTTTTTCTCTCCCGATTTTTTTGACTGGCAGGATGGCATCAGGCAGACGGAAGCCAGCATAAGGGATACAACGACGATTTTAGTTTTCATTCTAGTCAGAGATTAAAGTTTCTATATTTTTAAACAAGTCCTGTCCTTAAAAGTTTAGCACAAACCGTGCAATTTCATGCCAAATGTGTGCCGGCGAAAGATAGGAAAGTTTTTAATTATTACCGAGGAAGCAGAAGGGATAGTCAACCTTCCCGCAAAAAAAAAACGGCAAAAGTGGCATGCTCTTTTGACAAAACACGAATTGATTTGTTACCCCTTTATGTCAAAAATCGATGACGACCTGATTGCTGTGGCTGAGAGGTATGTTTTAAATCTCCTGGATAAAAAATTGCCGGGCGAATATCTCTTTCATTGCAAAAACCATACGTTGAGTGTGGTTAAGGGTGCTGAACTGATAGGCAGCTGCTCAGGGCTTAATGACCAAGAATTAAAGCTCCTGCGATTATCGGCTCTGTTTCATGATGTCGGATATATATTAACTGACGAGGACCATGAATCGGAAAGCTCCTTTATCGCCAACGAGTTTCTCCGCGCGAATCTCGTTGATAAGGAGCAGATTTCTCTGATTCAAAATGCCATTCGTGCCACAAAGGTTCCACAGCAGCCCAACGACAGGATTTCAGAAGTGTTGTGTGATGCGGATCTCCTACATCTGGCGGGTGATGATTATTTTGAACAAATGGAGCTGTTGCGGCTGGAGTGGCAGATCACCGGCAAGAATTTCATGACTGAACATGAATTTCATCTGAATTCAATTGATTTTTTCAATAAGCACCAGTATCATTCGGAATACGGGAAAACTTTACTGACCCGACAAAAAGCGGAAACTCTGAAAAAGATAAAGGAACGAACAGCGAACGGTGATAAATCTGGTGATTGATCCCTAAAATCCCGGAAGCATTCAGCAAGGGCGTTCGGGAATTTTCGTTTTCTTTGATCCATTATGCCCCTCTATATTACATCCCTGAACTCCGGAAGTAACGGCAACTGCTACTATGTTGGCAGTGAAAACGATGCGGTATTTATTGATGCCGGGATCTCCTGTCGCGAAACGGAAAACAGGATGGCCCGCCTGGGTTTATCGATGGACCGCATACGGGCGATCTTTCTTTCTCATGAACATTCTGACCATACCGGAGGAGCCGAGGTCCTTTCGCGACGGTACGGTATTCCTGTATTTATGTCGATGGCCGGATACCGGAACAGCCGCATTAATATTGAGGAGGAATTTCTGATTCCGTTGGCGGTTTATTCGCCGGTTCAGTTTGGTGACCTGGTAATTAACGCATTCCCGAAAATGCATGATGCCCTGGATCCACATAGTTTTACGGTCTCCGGAAAGGGTATCACCGTAGGCATCCTAACCGATATCGGATCGGTTTGCGAACATGTGATCAATAATTTCAGGCTTTGCCATGCGGCATTTCTGGAGGCCAACTACGACGAGGTGATGCTAGAGGAGGGAAATTACCCTCCTTTTCTTAAGAAACGCATCCGTGGGGATCACGGGCACTTGTCGAATCGCCAGGCGCTCGAACTATTTACCGGCCAGAGATCTCCCTTTATGAGCCATCTGCTTTTATCGCACCTATCGAGGGATAATAACAGTCCTAACCGGGTGCTGGACCTGTTTATGAAACATGCAGGAGGAACCCGGATCGCGATAGCCTCGAGGTATGAAGAATCAGCGGTTTATTGCATCAACGGAAACGAGTCAAACGTGGCTCCGGCGGTTAAGATTGCCTCCAGCGCCAAGCCCATTCAAATGACCCTCTTTTAATTAGTTTGGATACTGATTTATTTGATATGACACCACGAGAAGCCATTATTAGTGCGATCAATCATCGGGATGCTCCCTATACTCCCTGGCAGCTTGATATGACCTCCGGGCTGGCCGATAAGCTACGTAAAGTCTATTCCTGTGAGAACATCGATGACTTTATTGGAAACCATATGTTCCGCAAGAAATACAAGCATTTCACATCGACAGTTGAGGGTAGAGAGACCGATAATTTTGGAGTTACCTGGGAGAAATCGACTGATGGGGGTGATGTCGGTATCATAGTAGATTATCCGATCAAAAATCCGGATTTTAAAGATTATAAATTTCCGGAAATCAATACCAGCCTGGCTATTCATCTTGCCGATAGTTTATCCGATCAAAAGGCTGGCCGTTTTACCCTTTTCAGCGTCACCATGGGATTTTTCGAAAGGGCCTGGAGCCTGCGGGGAATGGAGAATATCATGATGGACATGCTCATGGAGGAAAAATTCTGTTATGAATTGTTTGAAAAGATTGAGGAGCATCACCTGGCTTTGCTTGATACCGTACTCGATTATGATTTTGATGCGTTTTATTTCGGCGATGACTGGGGACAGCAGCGGGGTTTAATAATGGGTCCT
>JBBQOG010000244.1:0-5466 GCA_038330665.1 Bacteroidales bacterium | reverse complement strand
GAGTCAGGGTTGAAATGGAGAACACGGGAAATTTACTGAAACCGGGAATGTTTGTCACGGGTAATCTGAAAGCAATTCTGGGGAGCCAAGGTAAAGGTCTGGCTATCCCGCATTCAGCAGTGCTTTGGACCGGTACACGATCTATAGTGTACCTGAAAGTTCCGGAGGCCACCCAACCCACCTACAAGATGCGCGAAATCACCCTGGGTCCTGATCTGGGCGACAGCTATGTGGTGCGGGACGGACTCGCAGAAGGGGATGAAATTGTGACCAATGGAACCTTTAATGTGGACGCTTCAGCTCAACTGATGGGCATTACCAGTATGATGAACAATCAATCCGACAAAACCACTGTACCGGAAGTCATTGAAAGGGTTGCTGTGGATCGGGTGCTTAGCGATCAGTTAAACGAAGTCACGATTGCTTACCTGGAATTGAAAGACGCATTGGTCAAATCAAATTCAAAATTAGCCTCGGCCAAAGCTATGCTGCTTTCTGATCAATTGCTCAATGTGGATATGAAGCTTATTGGAAAAGCACAAATGAATACCTGGATGAAGCTGTGGGGCAGCCTGAAAAAGGAATCACAAAATATTGTCGATATGTATGATCTTGATAGTCAGCGACAATCATTTGCATTGATCGGTGGATCGATTTATAAGATTCTGAAGATGTTCGGAAGCGAGAAGACGGTTTATTATCAGTTCTGTCCTATGGCATTCGACAATAAAGGAGCCTTCTGGATCAGTGAATCGGAAAAGATTGCCAATCCTTACTTTGGGGCGGCGATGTTGACTTGCGGGGAAACCAGGGAGGTACTCAAGCTCGATTGATTCGAGCCATTGACATTATTTCAATGGAGCCGGGAAATAGTGATCGTCAATTTTCATCACCTTTCCGTCATCCAAAAGCTTTTTACAGATAAAGCCAATCCGCATTCGGCTTTCTTTTAATGGAATTTCAATGTCGGCAACTTTTGTCCCCTTTTCATGGGCTCTGATGAAATTTAATACTTTTTCTTCAAGTGTCATATCTGATTCCGTTAATACGTCCAATGCCAACAAGATCCTTTTTTGAGGCTCGTTGATACTCTATCACCTTTGGATTCAAAGGGTGTGCCAGAATACGACAAACACCAAATCTAAAACTTATCAGATATTATAAGTAGCAACTTATCAATATGATGCAATTATTGGGCATATTGAATAATTAAAAAGAACAGGGCTTTATTATGGCAGGGAAATCTCTATAGATGCTCAGGATTGAGCATTGCTCATTTCTGAGCGTCTTTTACAAGAAAATTAATGTTATATTTTTGAATTTTCCGAGCCAGGGCCATTCTTTGTATTCCCAATGCATGAGCGGCCGCAATCTGGTTATTATTGCAATTATGCATAGCCAGACGGATCAGTTCCTTTTCATTTTCCTCCAGATTCACGCATTGGGATTCTTTCACCGGCGATGTCCTGGATTTACCTTTGATCGTAAAATCAGCAGGACCGATAGTTTCTCCTTTGCTTAGAATGATGGCGCGCTCGGTCATGTTTTTCAATTCCCTGACATTACCAGGGAAGTCATAGGACCGGAGTAGGGTTATAACTTCCTTGTCGATGGGTGGAATGACTTTGTTCAATTTTCTAGAGAAATCCTCTGCAAAATAGAGCAGAAGGGGTTCAATATCCTCCGGTCGTTCGCGGAGTGGGGGAATATGAATGTGAAGGGTATTTAGCCGATGAATCAGGTCGAGACGAAACCTCTTATCTTCCACCATTTTATCGAGAACACAATTGGTAGCCGAAATAATACGGAAATCAACGGATATGGGTTGAGTGTCACCCACCCGGGTAATTTTCTTTTCTTCGATGGCCCGCAGCATTTTAGCCTGAAGGTTCATGGGCATGTCTGCTATTTCATCCAGAAATAGAGTTCCCTTGTCACTCGTCTCGAAGAACCCTTTTTTATCGCTAAGGGCTCCGGTGAAGGATCCTTTTTTATGTCCGAAAAATTCACTCTCTAATAGGGAATCCGTAATGGCACTGCTGTTCACCGCACAGAAGATGTGATCTCGGCGGATACTGGCAAAATGAATGATCCTGGCAATATTCTCCTTTCCGGTGCCACTTTCACCGGTAATGAGCACATTGGTGTTCGGAAATTTTGCCGCGGTCATAGCCTGGTCCAGAACTTCGAGAATGCTGGCACTGGCCCCAATAAAGTGACGTTCAATCCTATCTTCCAGGTTTTTGGATATCAGCGAATTCTTTTCTTCCATCAATTTCAACTGTCGTTGAAGAATCAGGAACTTCTCCGTGCGCTCAATGGCAATCCGTATATCGATGTGCCGGAATGGTTTTCGCAGGTAATCAATGGCACCCAACCGCATAGCTTTTATAACGGTGTCCATATCCCCGTGAGCAGACACCACAATAACCTCCATATTTGGATATTTGACCTTAACTTCTTTCAAAATATCAAGACCATCTGCACCCGGTAACCGTACATCAAGAATCAGTAAATCAATGCTTTGTTTTTTTAATACTGAAATCCCCTGTAATACCGTGTTCGCCTCAAAGGCAATAAATCCTGATTCCTGAAGAAACTCGGTCAACTCCTCGGTGAAACGCTTTTCATCATCAAGGATAAGAACATTCAACTTATTCATAGGCTTGGTATAGTGTTGCTTACAAGGCTTTACTTTTTGGTAATTCCTTCAGTAATGGTAAGACTATTTTAAACGTGGTACCCTCACCGGGTTCACTTTCCACTTCGATGGTCCCATCCATTTCTTTAATAATGCCAAAAGAAATCGATAATCCTAAACCGGTTCCCCTCCCGGTTTCCTTAGTGGTATAGAATGGAAGCATGATATGGTTTAGATCCTCAGGTGAAATACCGCTGCCATTGTCACTAACTTCGATATAAATGGACTTGTCCTTTTTGACTGTTTTGATCTCAATATTTTTTGGAAAGTCTGATTTCAATATTTTTCGTTTTTCCTCGAAGGCATCTTTTGCATTGGTGAGAAGATTCAAAATCACCTGTTCAAATTTATAGGTGTTGCCAGAAACAGGAACGATCTTCTTGTCGAGTTTAACTGAAAGGCCGATACCATGATGTCTGAATTGTTCACTGATCATGGAGGTGGCATTTTTAATGCTTTCGTTTGGATCAAAGGTGGAATACATATAATCGTCCCGGTCCTTCGAAAAAGATCTTACGTGATCAATGATTCGGCCAATCCGTGAAATGTCATCAAAAATTTTTTCGGATTTCGTATGAAAGTATTTCTCTTCAACCGGTTTTCCTTGCTGTATTTTAAGGAAAAGATTCTCTATTCCCAGAGTAATTGAGAGCAAAGGTTGATTAATCTCATGAGCCATGGCTGCGGCCATTTCCCCCAGACTAACCATTCGCTCATTTCGGATCAATTGTTGTTCAACTTTCTTCCGTTGCGAAACATCATGGATAATAGTCATGAAAGCCTTGGGCGTGCCATCGGATTCCTGGATCAGTGTTGTACTAATCTCACAGATGAATTGAGATTGGTTTAACCGGTGCAGGATGAACTCGACATTCTGGACCAACCCTTCTGTTTGGGTCTTGTGGAGAATGGCCTTCATCTTTTTTATTCCGTCGGCGGGAAGAAAGTCGAAGAAATGCTTGCCCAAAAATTCTTCCTTGTTTTCGGCTCCAAAGATTTCCAGTATGATATCGGAAATTTCCGTAATCCTGCCATTGGTATCCATAATGATGATGCCCTCGGGAGAAGCGTTGAGCAAGGTCTGGTACAACCTTTCAGATTCCATCAGGGCAGTTTCGTTTTTTCTTTTTTCAGTGAAATCCTGAATGATACCCTGCCTTGACAAAACCTTGCCACTAGCTTCAAAGTTGATTTCTCCCTGAGCGTGTACCCACCTTACCGTACCGTCTGAATGGATGACCCGGTAATCCATGGGCCTTGCCATGCCATCCTGCTGAGAAGCATTCAATGCTGCATAAACTTTATTTCGGTCATCGGGATGAACTGCCTGGGCATAAGCTTCCCACATATTTTCATCTTTTGATATTCTTTGAAGACCAAAAATCCGGTACAATTCATCGGACCAATAGAATTCCTTTACATCCATATTCAAATACCAGCTTCCCACATGAGAAATCATCTGGCTCTTATTCAACATTTCCTCACTCCTTTTTAAAGAGGCAACGGTCATTTCATGTTCTTTAAAAGTCTCTTCGAGTTTGTGGTGGCTTTCCATGATCAGTTGTTTCTGGTTGTATAAGTCGAGAAAAACCTTGACCTTACTGATCAGGATATTGTTTCGAAAGGGTTTCAAGATAAAATCCACGGCTCCTGACTCATAACACTCATCCAGCTCAAGTTCGTCTTTTAGATGGCCTGTGATGAAAATGATCGGGACTGTTTCTCTGTCATTTCTGCTCTGAATTATTTTTGCAAGTTCTATACCGTCCATTCCTGGCATGCCAATATCGAGAAGGGCAAGTGCCAGGTCCTCTGAATCCAGCTTTAAAAGAGCTTCCGCACCTGATTGAGCCAGGATAAGATTGACCTTGAGGTGGGATAAAATGTTTCCGAAGAGAAACAGGTTTTCAACCATATCGTCGACAATAAGAATATTGGGCATTAATCCTGATTCCATCTGTTAAGCGTTGCTATTGAAAATTTTACCAAAGTTATCCTTCAGGGGTAACCATATATGGAAGACACTGCCCTTGTCAGGTTCTGTGGTGACCCAAATCCTGCCGTGGTGCCTTTCGATAAATTCCTTGCAAAGCAGCAATCCAAGTCCGCTTCCGCGTTCGTTTTCCGTACCCGGTGTAGTGAAACTGGTTTCAGTCCGAAATAGTTTGTCAGCATTTTCAGGACTTATGCCAATACCCGTGTCGGCAACGGTAATCACCACACCATCGGGTTGCTGTTTTTCGGTCACGCGGATCTGTCCGCCCTTTGGAGTGAATTTTATCGCATTGCCAATCAGGTTTCGCAAACAGGTGGCCAATAAATGGTCATCAGCAACCACATAAATTTCTTCGCCAGGCTCGTGGATCATTAAGATATCTTTCTGTTCAGCTTGGCTTTTTACCGAGAGAATTTCGGTTTTAACCAGGTTGTTCAGGTTTAATGACTTGGGATTAAAGGGCTGTTTGTTACCCTGAGCCCAGGCCCACTCAAGAAGATTGTTCAACAGCCGGTTAGTTTCCCTGACCGTTGAAAAAATGATTTCTGAGAATTTCTTTACTTTATCGGTATCATAAACCCTGGTGCTGTCTTTCAATAATTCGCTGAAACCGGAAATATTGTTCAGCTGATTCTTAAGGTCATGTCCGATCACTGAAAAGATTTTGTCTTTTGTTATGTTGAGTTCATTCAGCCGATCTGCTTTCTCTTTCAAAGCAGCTTCCAAACGGATTCGATCGGACAGATCACGGTGAAATGCCAGCACAAAA
>JBBQOG010000243.1:0-5489 GCA_038330665.1 Bacteroidales bacterium | reverse complement strand
CACCCGCCACCAGCGGCACATTATCAACCACGCTCGACAATACCCCGATGATCAGGTTGATCACATAGATATTTCCCACTTTCTCATCCAGCCATTTGGATAGCAGGTCCAGGTGACCGGCCGAAGAAAGACTGGCCACTGCCATGAGGATCCCCAGGAAAAAGAGCACCGTGGGTACATCCACACGGGCCAGAATATTGGCCACCATAAGTTTCTTGCGCTTCTCATGGCCCTTGTTCCGGTGAATGATCTCAGTAACAACCCATAAAACACCCAAACCCAGCAGCATCCCCATATAAGGTGGCAGGTGGGTAAGTGTTTTAAATACCGGCACAAAAAGCAGAGCTCCAACGCCGAGAAACAGTATGATCTTGCCCTCTTTCGGGGTAGTATGTTCGGCTTCGGATTGCGAACCGCTTGCCGGTGGTTCAATTTTACCTTTCGGATAAAAGAAGGTAATCACCAGCAAAGGAACCAGCATGCTAAACAAACTGGGAAGGAATACCTTAAGCATGATATTAATGGTGGTGATCTGTCCGTCGATCCACAGCATGATAGTGGTCACATCTCCGATGGGCGACCAGGCACCCCCCGCATTGGCCGCCAGTATGATCAAACCGGCAATCATCCATTTCTGCTCCTTGTTGGCTACCAGCTTCCGGACCAGCGCCACCATCACGATCGTGGTGGTCAGGTTATCCAGAACGGCCGACATGAAAAAGGTAAGGAAACTGATGATCCAGATCAACCGGGTCATGTCCTTGGTTTTGATTTTGTCGGTGATGACCTTAAATCCCTGGTGAGTATCTACGATTTCAACGATCGTCATGGCCCCCAGCAGGAAAAAGATAATTGCTGCGGTATCCGCCAGATGAGCCAAAACCTCATGCTCGCCCACAAACTTGACCATTTCATGCGGACCGGCACCTGGATTTGAAGCCAGGAAACTGTTCCATGCACTGCTGAATCCGAGGTTCAGAATCTCGGGCAACCCGATGATATAGGCTACCCAGGTGAGGCTGCCAATCAACAAAGCGGATGCAGCTTTGTTTATTTTAAGAGGATGTTCCAGGGCTATTGCTATGTACCCCAGAACAAAGATGACGAGCATGGCTATAAACATGGTGTGTGCTGTTAAGAAGTGCGTAATATTAGAAAAAAAAAGGGAATCGGATAAAGGCATTAGTCAGGTTAAGAAAAACTCCGGGCCGTTGCTGCTCCCGCGATCATTCCCACTATCTTTGTAGCGCTTCATTTTTATATATCGCCCGGAAATGGTTAAGGTTTTAATAGATTTTTTTAGATCAGGCAAGCAGCAGGCGCTGATTGTCCTGGCGGTGGGAATGGGGCTGATAGCCGGATTAACGGCGGTGATCCTGAAAAATGCCGTTCATTATACCCAGGTTTTCCTGACCCGTGGATTCTATACGGGCGAAGCCAACTGGCTATATATGCTCTATCCGCTGGTTGGACTCCTGTTAACCGTGATCTTTGTAAAATATTTCGTAAAGGATACGATCTCTCATGGTATCAGCAAGATACTCTATGCCATCAGCAAAAAGAGCAGCTTGCTGAAAAATCACAACACCTATTCCTCCATGATTGCCAGTACCCTTACGGTGGGTTTCGGGGGGTCAGTAGGGCTGGAAGCGCCAATCGTTCTCACCGGTTCAGCCATCGGGTCGCGGCTCGGCCAGTTCCTTCACCTGCCCTATAAAACCATCACCCTGCTGGTGGCCTGTGGCGCAACGGGAGCCATTGCCGGCATCTTTAAGGCTCCCATCGCAGGAGTGGCCTTCGCCCTGGAGGTTCTCATGATCGACCTGACGATGGCCTCACTGCTTCCCCTGATGATTTCTGCGGTGACCGCCACTTCAATCGCCTGGTTCCTGATGGGAAGCGACGTGCTTTTTACGTATAATCTGAAGGATATTTTTACGGTAAGCGAAATGCCGGGCTTTTTGCTCCTCGGGATATTTACCGGTGCCATCTCTGTCTATTTCTCAGTCGGATTGCGAAAAGTGGAAGGTTTGATGAACAAAATCAATTCCATCTGGTTTCGCTGGTTGATAGGAGGCTCTTCCCTGGCTCTGCTGATCGTGATATTTCCGCCATTATACGGTGAGGGGTATAATACCCTCCGCCAGTTGCTTATGGGCAATCCGAGTGAAATTCTCGCCACGAGCAGTTGGTTCGGTGCCCTGCATAATCCCTGGATATTCCTGTTGGCCATCGCCCTGATTATCCTTTTTAAAGTGGTGGCCACTGCCGTCACCACCGGTGGCGGTGGAGTGGGAGGAGTATTCGCACCCAGCCTTTTCCTCGGCGGGATCAGCGGATTCTTTCTGGCCCGCCTGCTCAATACCCTGGGCTGGATGGAGGTTTCGGAAGTGCATTTCACCCTGGTTGGAATGGCCGGTGTCATGTCGGGAGTCATGCACTCCCCGCTCACCGGGATGTTCCTTATTGCTGAAATTACCGGCGGCTATAACCTGATCATCCCTTTGATGGTTACGGTGGCCATTTCCTATATGACCGCCCACCTGTTTGAACCCCATTCGGTCTATACCCGCCGGCTGGCCCATCTGGGCGAACTTATGACCCACAATAAGGATAAAGCGGCCATGATCCGAATGCGGATGAAAAGTTTGATCGAGCATGATTTCATTCCGGTGAAACCCGACCAGACCCTTGGTGAGCTAGTCCAGATTGTGGCTAATTCCACCCGGAATGTGTTTCCGGTTCTTGATGAAGAGGAGACTTTCCTGGGCCTGGTGATTATGGAACGTTTACGCCCGGTGATGTTTAAAACGGAATTATATCAGAACACCTTTTGCCGCGATTTGATGTACACACCACCATATATAGTTGATTCTCAGGATACTGTGGAGGAAGTAGTCCGGAAAATTCATGCCTCCGGAAAATTCACCCTGGTGGTCCTGGATGAGGGCAAATATGTCGGTTGCGTCAGTCGCGCCCGGGTATTCTCGAAGTACCGGGAACTGATGAAAGAAATGTCGGAAGATTAAAATCTTTATCTGAACACCATGGATACCGCACTGCAATTGATCCTGATCTGCGGGATCATCATTATCGCTTACCTTCTCGACCTTTTTGCGAGGCGCGCCAAACTGCCGGCTGTCCTCTTCCTGATTTTGCTGGGGGTGATCATGCGCGAGGTAAATGACCATTTCGCCCTGCTGAATTTTGATTTTAATGCCATCATTCCGGTTCTCGGAACCTTCGGACTGATCCTGATCGTGTTTGAGGGCGCACTGGAACTCGATTATGAGAAAAACAAAAACAAGATCATACGCAATGCCTTCCTCTCAAGCATTCTCATTCTGGCCGCCACGGCCATCGGCATCGCATTCCTGTTCAAAAAAATGACCGGGTTGGGCTTTCAGCAGTGCCTGATCAACGCGATTCCGCTGAGCATCATTTCCTCGGCCATTGCTATACCCTCGGCAATCGCCATGATGAAGAAAACCCGCGAATTCATTACCTACGAAAGCACCTTTTCCGACATTCTGGGAATTGTTCTGTTTAATTATGCACTGACCTATTCGGTGATCAATTCGGATGTATTCATCAGGCTGGGTACGGAGCTCATCCTCTTAACCCTGATGTCGCTCGCAGGATGCCTCCTGCTGCTGTATTTACTCAAGGCTATCAACCATTCCGTGAAATTCATCCTGATCATCACGGTGATGGTCTTTCTTTTTGCCATCGGCAAATACTACCATCTTTCCTCGCTGATCCTTGTGTTGATCTTCGGACTCTTCCTGAAAAACCTCCACCTGATCCGGCTCAAGGTATTCCAGAAGTATTTCGTGTATCCACACTTTGAAAAGGATTTCAGTCTGCTCCACCAGATCACCGCCGAAGGAGTATTCCTGATCAAAACTTTCTTCTTTGTCATATTCGGTTTCATCATCGACTTTTCGCAGTTGATGAATACCAATACCCTGATGATCAGCATGGCCGTGATCGGAATCATTTATCTGCTGAGGGCCGTATTTATCAAACTGATCATGAAAAGGGTACTCCCCGAATCGGTCATTGCCCCGCGCGGACTGATCACGATCCTCCTTTATTTAAGCATTCCGGAAGAGTATAGCATACCGGAAATCAATGCAGGAGTGCTGTTTGTCGTGGTGCTGAGCAGCAGCTTCATGATGCTTCTGGGCCGGCGGGAACCGGATGCAGACAAACCGGACGATGTTCCACTTGAGATTATTACGGAACAGAAAGAATGATCCCGATTAAAAATAGTACCAGATGGTGCCGTACCGTTCCGGTTGCTCCCCCTCTTTTTCCAGGCGCCTGAGATAATGCAAGATGGGCGTGTCGGTATACAGGTAATCATCCACAAACGTCACCCGCGATTCCCAGGGATAAAACCGGTAAATACGTTCCCCCTCCGGTGTAATCATGATAATCTCGTGATCCTGCCAGGCCCGGAGGTGTGATTTACCCAGTTTCGGTACATTGAATACCGGTTCATCGGTGCGGATCATACCCGGCAGAAAACGCGCCTCTTCCTTTCGCTCCTGCTGGATCCGTGCAATGGGCACCCGGAAATCAGACGTCTCAGCCTTTCCTTTGGTGTTAAATGAATAATAGGGATCTACACCCGAAATTTTCAAGGCCTTGCGCAGGGCACTGGTTTCATACCGCAAACTGTTATAATAAGTGAACACCTGTTGGTTATATACACTGAGTCCGGCTCCCCGGATCATCTTTATGGACTGGATGGCTTCCTGAGTAATTTCGGTTGAATGTTCAAAATGAGTGACCACACAGATTTCACGCACCCCGAATTCATGATGTTCTTTTAGAATCTGAACCAGCTCGGGTGTGATCCGGAAAGGCAGGGTCACCGGAATCCGGGTACCTATCCGGATTCGTTCCACATGACTGATCTTCGATAATTTTCGCAGTAGCCTCCGGATGTAGGCGTCAGGCAGCATGAGCGGATCCCCTCCGGTAATGAGAACTTCTGAAATGTGCGGGTTTTTCCGGATCCACTCCACGGCATTGTCAACCACATGCTCAGAAATTCCTCCCTCTTCAATGGATTTAACCTCCCAGTTTCGTTGACAATACACACAAAGCTGGGGACAGGTATCAATGGGCTTTAAAATGACAATTTGCGGATACCTTCGGGTGATGCCGGGTATGGGAGAGGTCGACTTCTCTCCCATAAAGTCCATATCAATGTTAAAAAGCCTGTTATTTGCCACATGATCCGCATAAGTTACACTGGGAAGGACCTGGGCACGGATGGCACGGTCGGACTGACAAGGTCCCGATTCGTTAAATAACGATAAATAATAGGGTGTGATCTGGAACGAAATACCATTATTTTTTGCCGATTCCAGCCCTGAGATTTCTTCCGGCGTTAAAGTCACAAGCGATGTAACGGTTTGAATATCCTTAATAATATGACGCATTTGCCAGCCAAAGGATTTCCATTCCTCTTCCCC
>JBBQOG010000242.1:0-5579 GCA_038330665.1 Bacteroidales bacterium | reverse complement strand
CATATTGACTGTAGCTGCAGAGGTTTCCCCGATACACATTGCCATCAGCGAAAGTGGCTTCGATCGCGTTGTGTGGCGAATGGGAGCAATCGTTGTACAGGAATACATTATTATTTGGGATATCGGAATATTCATACTGCCCCAGGAATACTCCATCGCCCGAATAGGAGAGGTCGTTGTTCTCCACCACGTTGTTATTTGAGACAATCAGCAGGATGGCTGCACAATCGCTGGGATCTGTTAACCGGTTTACATGTGAACAATCATTGTGCTGTATACGGCAGTTATTCGTAAAGTTCATCCGTATTCCAAACCCGCAGTTCCAATTGAGCAGGTTGTCATGAATACGGATGCTGTCGCACTCATACAGCGCGATCCCATCATTCTGCTGAACCATTCGGTTTTCGAACAATTCCGAACCGGTGCATCTGCTCATCAGCACCCCTCCGCCCAGCGCCTGGGTATAGTCGGTCCAGATTGATATCCAGCCCACGGTATCCTTTTTATTATGGGAAAAGTTATTGTGGCTAATATTGATATTGTCGGATAGCCGGGCCGATACGGCGTAAAAGAATTTGTCGACGGATTGGAAATTCTTGATCGTGATGTTGCGCGAATTGGAGATATAAATCAGAAAACCACCAAATGCGGCACCTGAAACGTTTACACTGTCCCCGTCGATTGTGATATTTTCCTTGTTTACGATCCTGATGACCCCGTCCTTACCCATATCTGCAAAGGAATAGGTTCCGCTTTGTATTTTAATATTGGAGTTTGACGGGATATCCATGTTGTCGGTCAGGGGTAAGATAGTCTGGCCGATGAGGCTGGGTGCGGAAAAGAGAAAGCTGACCAAAAGAATGAGCAATCCGGACGCATGGATATTCCAACAGGGGGATTTAAACCGTTTCATAAGTAAGATGTTTAACTCCAAAGGTAATAAACTCCTAAACTCCTCAACTCCTCAACTCCTAAACTTCTAAACTCCTCAACTCCTAAACTCCTAAACTCCTAAACTCCTAAACTTCTAAACTGAAACCATCTTATATATATCTTTGTCAAAAATGTCATGACATGAACGAAACGATCCATCCGGTCAAAATTTATCAATTTATATTGATTGGGATTATCCTGATCATGGCCTGGGTCCTTTGGAAACAGTTGAGTTTTCTGTTTCCCTCCTTGCTCGGCGCCATTGCATTGTATATTCTGCTGAAGGATGCGATGTTCTGGCTGATCAAAAAGAAACATTTTAAAGATTGGATAGCCGCACTTCTCCTGATGTTGGGAACGGTTATTCTATTGGTGGTTCCGTTGTGGCTTATCATTAAATTACTCATTATCAAAGTGGAACCACTGGTTTCTTCGCCAGCCTTTTTTACTGATATTTTTAAGCAGATTAACCTGTATATCAGTGATGAACTGGGACTGGCTCCCCTGACGCACGATACCCTGATGAAGATGAGCGGAAAGCTGACCGCTTTTGCCCAGGAGATCCTGAGCGGTACTTTTCGGCAAGTGGCCATCCTGATTTTCATGTATCTGTTTTTGTTTTTTATCATGGTGAACGGACGGAGGCTGGAGATTTTCCTGAACAGGAATCTGCCATTTAATGCGATCAATCGTGGCAAAGTGCTGAATGAAGTGACGCGGATGGTCAGAAGCAACGCCATTACCATCCCTACGGTGGCCTTTCTCCAGGGGGCCATAGCCATGATCGGATACCTGATTTTCAGTATTAATGAACCCTTACTGCTGGGTGTTTTAACAGCTATAGCCTCCATGGTCCCGGTGATCGGAGCTCTGCTGGTTTATCTGCCGGTGGTGATCTTTACCCTGGCGTCCGGACTAATCCCTGAAGGGATCGGACTGGCTTTGTGGTGCTTCATCCTGGTCGGTTCGGTCGATAATGTGGCCAGGTTCATGCTGCAGAAAAGGCTGGCGAATGTTCATCCCATTATCACAATTTTGGGAGTTATTGTCGGTACCAAACTGTTCGGATTGATCGGATTGATATTCGGGCCGCTAACCATTACCCTCTTTGTGGTGCTGGTCAAGATTTATTTCAATGAATTCGGCACTTTATCCGGCGTGAACCGAAAATCGGGGCTGTTGGAACCATAATTATCAAGCCATGGCATTTGATGAATTCTTGTCCGAACGCATACAACGGGTTTACCATGAAAAGCGGATTCCCTTTATTGCCAAAAAGATGTTTGGCGGGATTTGTTTCCTGGTCGACGACAAAATGTGTACGGGGGTAATGAAAAATGATCTGATGGTCAGGATTGATCCGGGCATCAATGAGCGGATCCTGCAAAAGCCGGGTGCCCGACCAATGGACTTTACGGGAAAATCCATGAAGGGTTTTGTTTTGGTGGATCCGGAATTTGTGGATATGGATGAGGATCTCGAATACTGGATTGATCTGGCAGTTGAGTTTAATCCAAGAGCAAAAGCAAGTAAAAAATAGTTATGAAGAGCAAAAACAGTAATTCGAGGATAAGAAGTTTAATCCTTATAGTTTTGGCATTCAGTTTGATATCCGTCAAAGTGAACAGCCAGACCACCGGTTATCCGTTTAAAAGTTTTACTGAATTCCGGTCGGCCCTGGATCAGATTGCCGGCATGGCGGACCCGGATGCAAGAACGGGTCAGCTTGATATCTTATGGGAACAGCTGAGGGCCGATAACCAGATTCCCTTTCGTTACAGCGATTCCGCCGCTTTTCTGTATCGGGGTGAGGCCAAAAGTGTAGCCTGGGCAGGGGATTTTAGTCAATGGAAACCGGGTGTCCTGGGATTTGCCGGTACGCGCGCCGGAAAATCGGATCTGTGGGTTGCGGTCGGGAAATTTCCTTTGGATGCCAGATTGGATTACAAGGTTATAGTCGACGACCAATGGATACTCGATCCGGCCAATCCCACCCAGCAAATGGGCGGAGCCGGTCCTAACTCCGTTTTGCATATGCCTGACTGGAAGTTTCCGGATGAAACCGAACTGGCGCCGGATGTGATCCGGGGAGAATTATCGGACAATATCCTGATCAAAAGTGAAAAACTTGGGTATTCGGTCAACTACCGGGTGTATACCCCATATAATTATGCACTTAGTGAAGGCCTTCCGGTAATTTATGTAACTGACGGACCCGATTATTCGGACGACGAAAAGGGAGCCATGGTTATCGTGATGGACAACCTTATTTATTCGGGTGACATGAAGCCGGTGGTGGCCGTGTTCATCGACCCTTGGGAGCCGGGTAATGATCGCAATAACAGGCGTATGCAGGAGTATGACTGTAATCAGAAATTTGCAGATTTTGTCGGGGATGAACTGGTGCCACTGATTGATAAAGTCTATAAAACACACGCCTGTCCCGATGATCGTGCAATCCTGGGGACCTCAATGGGTGGAATTTGCGCCGCCTGGTTCGGAGCGGTACGAATCAATGATTTTCATCTCCTGGGTATCAATTCTCCCGCCTTTAACAAACAGGTTCTGGATCGTTTTGCCGGGCTGGACTGGTTTCCATTCCGTGTATACATGACCACGGGGGTGATTTATGATACGCAGAAACAAGCTTTGGAGATGAAGGCAATCCTGGAGAAAAACCAGGTGGGTTTTGAGTATCGCGAAGTAAACGAGGGCCATTCCTGGGGTAACTGGAAAGCATTGTTACCGGATATGCTCCGATATTTTTTCCCGACACAACTCTAATAAATGGATTGGACCTGTGCTTAGAAGGGCCAGAAACTATTGTCGTTCCAGATCTTTTCCCTGAGTTCCTGATCGAGTTCAAACAGAATTTTGTGATGTCCGCGTTCCCAGTCGGCAAGCCATTCATAAAATTTCTTTTCTTCAGGATCGGAAGCATTCAGGCTCCGTTCAGAATAGGCAGCGATGGCCCTGTTCTCCATATCGATGGCCATTGAGATGGCGGTGGCTTCAAATCCGACTGCAGAGAGTTTAGTGGAAAATGATGGATCCAGTACCTGATCCGCAATCGGTGTGATCGTATACAGGCCTTTTCCTGAAAAATCGAATTTCCCGCTTTGCCGAAAGTTTTTAAACTGTTGTTTCAGGAAATGGATGTGCTGTTCTTCCTCGTTTGCCATCATTCTGAAGATTTCTTTTACAGCCGGCTCATTTGAGCTCTCAGAAGCATTGGTGTAAAATATTTTACCACGCATTTCGAGAAGAATGGCTTGTTTCAGGATCTCCAGTGTCATATTTTCCATGATGAGATTGTTTTATTCATTTATCTGTCATCCAAAATTAGTCAAAATTCATACAAAAAGGCCGACACAAAAATGCGCCGGCCTTTATTTATCCCTTCATGTGATTATCTCTTGTTTTCTTCGTGGCGGTATACCATGTTAGTTAATGAAATTGAATATTCCTTACGGTACTCTGACCAGGAAACCTGATAGCTTTGCGGATACAAACCTTCTTTCTGATAGTGCTGAGGCTGCCTGATATCAGTGGTTTCGTCGGGGTGCGAGAGGAGATAGTCGAGCGTAACCATGGGTTCCCAGAAAATGAATTTTCCCTTATACGAACCCCAGATAAATGTTTTAGTAAACATGTCTCCATTGAACTCCGGAGCCAGAAGGTCGACCCAGTGCGAACCCATTTCCGGTATCATCCCGGGTATTTGAAGGTACATGGGTGGCACGAATTCCGATGCAACGGCACGATCCATAGCCGGTGGTAATAATTGCGGTATGGTCAGTCGCAAAGCATTTGGAATGGTGTAGAAGTGAACATCAAAGTGTGGCTTATCATAAACACCTGAAGGCTCATGACCCAAAGGATTCCAGTCAATCATAATATGGGTGTAAAAGTTCCTGCCTCGACGCGGGGGAATGTTCAACACATAGCTCTCTGGTGTGTCAGACAGGCCTTCAAGTGCTTCTTTGGTTAAGGTAATACCAACTGAAGTTTGATTCCCCTGGTTATCTTGAAGACTCCAGGCTGTAGCCGCTCCATTACCAAATGGGAGCGTGTATCCATAATTGAAATCAGGTGCCCTTTTCAAGTCAGGTGTCTGATCGTTAGTAACGGAATTCGGCATGTTGCCCACATCTTCTTGCTTTTGACAAGCATTACATATCGAAAGCAGGGCAATTGCCAGCAGGACCGAAGCGGATTGTGTCATTCTTTTCATAACATGAATTATTGGTGAGTAATTAGAAAATGACTTCGGTTTGCTTCCTGAGTTTCTGTAATATTTTACAATCGATCGGTCAATTGGTTCATTTTATGCTCTTTTAAAGGGATAATTTAAGGAAGCATTTTTGTAATGGCCATATTATCAATGCTATAAATTTTGACTTAAATTTCTACTGAAAGGATTATTTTTAGTGTTAAATAGCTCACAAATGATTTGCTCAAAAAAGACCATCCTTCTAAGTTTTCTGAGTAGTTTCTTCATTCTGGTTTCGGGTCAGGGCGCGGGCTCTGACCCGGTAAAACCGCTGCGAACCAATCAGCAGGATTTCGTTAATCTCCGCTTCGGAATGTTTATCCATTTTAACATACCGACCTTTATGAACGAAGACTGGGCAGATCCGGATGCC
>JBBQOG010000241.1:0-5604 GCA_038330665.1 Bacteroidales bacterium | reverse complement strand
AACGATGGCCGGGTGTTAAAAGCCAATGTGGTGGGTCGTGATCCTCAAACTGATATCGCCGTGATAAAGATTAAGGGTGATGACCTTAAATATCTCGCCTTTGGCAATTCAAACGATTTGCAGGTAGGTGACTGGGTACTGGCAGTGGGGAACCCATTTAACCTCACCTCCACGGTGACGGCAGGGATTGTCAGTGCCAAGGGCCGGTATGTTGGAATAATCGGAAATGAACGAAAAAATTCTAGTCCTTTTGACCGGCAGCAACAAGCAAAGACGCCGCCGAGCGGCATTGAATCCTTCATCCAGACTGATGCCGCGGTAAACCCGGGTAACAGCGGGGGTGCATTGGTCAACCTTCAGGGTGAACTGATCGGGATCAATACCGCTATCGCCTCGCAGACCGGATCCTATACAGGATATTCATTTGCCATCCCTGCCACAATAGCCCGGAAAGCCGTTAGCGATATCATCGAATTTGGCGAAGTCCAACGGGTGGTAATCGGTATCCAGGGAGGTACAGTGGTACCGCAAATCGTTGACAGGGAAAAGCTTAAGGTCAACCAGGGAGTTTATGTATCGGATCTTACCGAAGATGGCGGTGCCATCAAGGCGGGTCTGAAGAATGGAGACGTGATTGTTGGGATTGACGGAGCCAGGGTAAATTCCATGGGTGACCTTCAGGAACAACTGGCTCCCCACCGTCCGGGCGAAAAAGTTGTGCTGTTGGTTAACCGCAAGGGGGATGAGAAAGAATTTTCCGTATCTCTCAAAACGCCAAGCGGCGATACTAAAACGGTAGGTTCAGCTGAATTCTGGGCCTATCTGGGTGCCGACATGGAAAAAGTAAGTGATAAAGACCTGGAGAAACTGAATATCGATGCGGGTGTGCGTGTAACTAAAATCCATGATGGCAAGTTTAAAACTGCCGGTATTCCTGAAGGATTTGTGATCACCAACATTAACCGGGCCCAGGTTCAGGATGTTCCGGATGTCAGATCATTCATTGAAAGGATCAACGGAGGCGTATTCATCGAAGGCGTCGGCAAAGACGGTAAAGATGACTACTATTTCAGAAAATAGTAAACCTGAAAATCTGATAAAAGCTGCCGGAATTAGACCGGCAGCTTTTGTTTTCGGGTATTTCTGTTTGTTTGAAACCTTTTTGGAATATAGACGTTAAAGGTCTATCTTTGCGCACATTTTTTCCGAGAAAATCATCTATATGAGGCAGCTAAAAATAACCAAGTCTATTACCAATCGTGAGAGTGCATCCCTTGACAAATATTTGCAGGAAATTGGTAAGGAAGAACTCATTACCGTTGAGGAAGAAGTCGAATTGGCTCAGCGGATTAAGAAAGGAGACCAGAAAGCCTTAGAAAAACTGACCAAGGCGAACCTCCGGTTTGTGGTATCGGTTGCCAAACAATACCAGAATCAGGGGCTCAGTTTACCCGATTTAATTAATGAAGGAAATTTGGGATTAATTAAGGCCGCAGAAAAATTTGATGAAACCAGGGGATTTAAATTTATCTCCTACGCGGTATGGTGGATACGGCAATCCATTCTTCAGGCCCTCGCTGAACAATCCAGAATCGTCAGGCTACCGCTGAACCAGGTAGGGTCGCTCAATAAAATCAATAAGGCCTATTCCCGGTTTGAACAGGAAAACGAACGCAAGCCTTCAGCCGAAGAATTATCCATCGTACTGGATCTGCCTGCCGAAAAAATTTCCGATACTCTGCGGGTTTCCGGCCGCCATATTTCGGTGGATGCCCCTTTTGTGGAGGGCGAGGCAAATTCCCTTTTGGATGTTCTGATCAATGACGATTCACCAAATGCCGATCACGCCCTGATCAATGAATCCCTGAGCCGGGAAATCGACCGTGCACTGGCCACCCTCACTGAACGTGAGCAGGATATCATCAAATTGTTTTTTGGTATCAGTGCCTCTGAAATGACACTGGAGGAGATCGGTGAAAAATTTGGTTTGACCCGCGAAAGAGTTCGCCAGATCAAGGAAAAGGCGATCCGCAGGTTAAGACATACCTCCAGGAGTAAGTTGCTGAAAACCTATCTGGGATAGGAATTCTGCTCGTCAGCTCCCTTTAATCCTCTTTTCGATTTCATACATTTCATCACGCAACCTTGCGGCTTCTATGAAATCAAGGTCGGCAGCGGCTTTTTTCATCATCGCTTTGGTTTGGATCAACAGGTTTTCCAATCCGGATTTATCCATATAACGGATGACCGGGTCTGCCGCCAAATCCGTTTTCTCTTTCTCGAAATAAGCCTTTTTGCCTGGTTTTCCCTGAAGTTCCGCAATCCCTGAGCGTTGTGCCTTGATGATCTGTTGCGGGGTAATGTTATTCAGTTCATTGTATTTCAGTTGCTTAATCCTTCGACGATTCGTCTCGTCAATGGCCCTCCGCATGCTGTTGGTGATCCGGTCGGCATACATAATCACCAATCCATTCAGGTTGCGGGCCGCACGTCCGGCGGTCTGGGTCAGACTTACCTCCGAACGGAGGAATCCTTCCTTATCCGCATCGAGAATGGCTACCAGCGACACCTCCGGAAGATCAAGCCCCTCCCGTAAGAGGTTCACGCCAATCAGTACATCAAACGCTCCGCTTCGCAGTCCGGCAATGATCTCCACACGCTCCAGCGTTTCCACATCACTGTGAATGTACCGGCAGCTGATATTGATCTTGCTGAGATATTTGGTGAGCTCTTCGGCCATGCGTTTGGTTAGTGTGGTCACCAGCACCCTTTCATGCAGGGCAATCCGGGCCCGGATCTCCCCAAGCAGGTTGTCGATCTGATTACCGGATGGCCTGACCTCTATCACCGGATCCGGCAAACCGGTGGGCCGGATCACCTGCTCCACCACTATGCCTTCTGATTTTTCCAGCTCATAGGGGGCTGGGGTGGCCGACATGAAAACAGTCTGTTCGGTGATCGCTTCCCACTCGTCGAATTTCAGCGGCCGGTTATCCATGGCTGCAGGCAGCCGGAACCCATATTCCACCAGGTTCTGCTTGCGCGAACGGTCACCACCGTACATGGCGCGTATCTGCGGAATGGTCACATGGCTTTCGTCCACCACCATCAGAAAATCTTTCGGAAAATAATCGAGGAGGCAAAATGGGCGTGTGCCGGGTTCGCGACCGTCAAAATAGCGTGAGTAATTTTCAATTCCGGAACAATGCCCCAATTCCCGGATCATCTCCAGGTCGAAGGTGGTCCGCTCTTCCAGTCGCTTCGCTTCAAGGTGTTTGCCGATTTCCCGGAAATAGGCGGCCTGAAGGACCATGTCGTCCTGTATCTGATGGATGGCAGTCTTAATCCGCTCCTTGGTGGTCACAAAAATGGTGGCCGGATAAATAGTCAGGATCTCCGGTTTTTCTTTTGTATAACCGGTCAGGGGATTGATAACTTCCAGGCCCTCGATCTCATCACCCCAGAAGACTACCCGATAGGCCACATCCCCATAGGCAAGGTGAATATCCACGGTATCACCCTTTACCCTGAAGTTCCCGTGACTGAATTCGACCTCATTCCGGCTGTATAACCCATCCACCAACATGTGCAGAAATTTGTTTCTCGAAAGTTTCTGGCCTTTTTCAATGGTGATGGTATTATTGTGAAAGTCATCGGGATTTCCGATCCCATAAATGCAGCTTACCGAAGCCACGATGATCACATCGCGCCGTCCGGAAAGCAGTGAAGAGGTCGACCGGAGCCGCAACTTCTCAATTTCGTCATTAATGGCCAGGTCCTTCTCAATATACGTGTCGCTTATCGGAAGATAAGCCTCCGGCTGATAATAATCGTAATAGGAAATAAAAAACTCCACCGCATTTTCCGGAAAAAAGGCACGGAACTCCTCGTAAAGCTGTGCGGCAAGAGTTTTATTGTGACTCAGGACCAGCGTGGGGCGCTGTACCTGCTGAATTACGTTGGCTATGGTAAATGTCTTTCCCGAACCCGTCACACCTAAGAGAGTCTGATACGGTATATCGCTATTGATTCCATCAACCAGCTGCCGTATGGCTTCAGGCTGGTCGCCGGTGGGGAGGAATTCAGATGTTAGATTAAATTCCATCGGTTACTTCGTGGTTTGTGCCGGGATGACCAGACTTTTATAGGCCGCCATGATGTTGGAGGGAGGGCGTTCGTGGGCCAGCTCATCGGCCATAAAGTCCATATAGGGTTTTACATGCTCAAAAAAGGCCTTGTATCCCTCGCATAACCAGTTCAAGCCTGGTTGTCCGTCGGCTGTGACTGCTATTCGTCCTTTCGGGCACCCCCCATGACAGGCAAATCTCACCTCGCACTGCAAACATTGACGGGGAAGGTTATCCCTTTTATCCTTACCGAACTGAATTTGTCTGCCCGAGGACATCATATCGACCATCGGGGTTTCGAGTATATTCCCGAGCAAGAATTCAGGATAAACAAAATGATCACAGGAGTATAAATCACCATTGTGTTCAATAGCAGCCGCTTCACCGCAGGTTTCTGCAAAAACACAGAGTCCCGGAGAAGCTCCGACCCAATTGGCCAGAGTTACATCAAACAGTTGAACAAACACTTTCCCGACATCCCGCTGAACCCATTCATCAAAAATGGTAATCATGAATTTGCCGAACTGGCGGGCCCGGATCGACCAGTCCGTTAAATCGGCCGGCTCATTGTATTCAGGGGAAACCAGGGTCAACCCGTCTGCCGGGATTTCCTTCGAACGCCGCTCAACGATGGGAATAAACTGAATAAAACCGCTTCCCGTTTTCTTCAGGAACTGGTATACTTCGAGGGGTTTCAACACATTGGCATCATTAATCACAGATAAGGTGTTGAAATCCACATGGAACCGTTTTAATAACCGGATGCCGCGCATCACATCCTGATGGGTGGGTTTGCCGGTTTTTGTTTTCCGGTAACGGTCATGGACCATTTCAGGCCCATCAATGGAAATGCCTACCAGAAAATTATGCTTTTTAAAAAAGCGGCACCAATCCTCTGTCAACCGGGTTCCGTTGGTCTGGAAAGCATTGTCGATCTTCTTGCTCCCACGGTATTTTTCCTGCAGATGCATGGCCCGCTCAAAAAAACTGAGTCCGAGCAGCGTGGGTTCACCGCCCTGCCACGAAAAGGTGATTAATGGAACTTCTTGAGATTCAATAAATTGCCTGATGTATTGCTCCAGAACTTCATCCGGCATTTTCATATTTCCGTCGCCTTGATACAATTTTTCCTTTTCGAGGTAATAGCAGTAGGTGCAGTTCAGATTACAGACGGCTCCAATAGGCTTTGCCATCACCATAAAGGACTTGGGTCTGGAAATCTTAATGGCATCACCTAAAGTGAGCGTCTTGTTTTTATCGGGACGTGGCATGGTGCGAAGATAAAAATAATGTATAAGCCGGAAACGTATCCGTTTCCCATCCATTGTGCCGATTAGGCTGTAAAAAACATAAATTCAATAATTTAAGATATATATGGTAATTACTCAAAAAAAGATAACCTTTGTTTATACTTATTACTAACTCTTTTCCCTAATACTATGAACATCTTTGTTGCAAAGTTAAGCTCCGAAACAAA
>JBBQOG010000240.1:0-5615 GCA_038330665.1 Bacteroidales bacterium | reverse complement strand
TTGCTGAAGTAAAAGTCAGCTCGTTTTATATGGCCGAAGTGGAAGTCAGCTGGAATGAATACCTGGCATTCTATTCCCAGACGGCCCGACAAGGAAAAACAGCGGTTACAACTGATTTAAGCACGGTCACCACAGTGGATGCCATTATCGGAGCCACTCCACCCTATGGCCAGCCCGATCAGAACTGGGGTAAAGGAAAACGGCCGGTGATCTCAGCGAGTTACAACGCGGCACTGACGTATTGCAAATGGCTTTCCATCGTTACCGGCAAAAACTACCGGTTGCCCACGGAGGCAGAATGGGAGTACGCTGCCCGTGCGGGTGCGGAAACCCCATATTTTTTCCCCGGGAATCCAAAAACTTTCGTAAAATCGAAGTTTCTGTCCTCCAAAAAGGATACCACCATGATCAACCGTTTTGTGGTTTACAAAGAGAACAGTCGCGCTAAAACGCAGGAGCCCTCATTTGTTTTGGCCAATCCATACGGACTCAAGAACATGTTGGGTAATGTAGGGGAATTCTGTTCCGACTGGTATGCTCCTGATGCCTATTCAAAATATTCTGGTGTGGTTACAGATCCAAAAGGACCTTCCGCCGGCACCGAACATGTGGTAAGGGGTGGCAGCTACAAGAGCCAGGCTGATCAGGTAAGATCGGCGGCGCGGGAATCCACCCACACCCAATCCTGGTTAAGAACCGATCCCCAATCCCCCAAAAGTATCTGGTGGTATTCAGATTGTTTTTATGTAGGATTCAGAGTCGTTTGTGAATATGATGCCTTAAGCGGAAAATAAAACATAAAATATTTAACCTCATTAAACAGCAAGCCATGTCAAACAAACCGAATCTTTCGAGAAGAAATTTCCTGGGCCGGGCCGCGGCCGTAGGAGCAGTGGGAGTTATTAGCCCTGCAATTATCACCTCGTGTGCACCCAAGAGTAAGACAAAGGTGGTGGAATACCCTTTGTGCACCATGCTGGATCAGGCACCTGACGGTCCTTTGCTCAAGGCAGGGTTGATCGGTTGCGGCGGACGGGGTACCGGAGCTGCCATGAACTTTCTCAATGCAGGTCCGAATTTGAAGATCACCGCATTGGCAGATCTTTTACCCGATCGTTTGGCCGACGCACGGAACAAGCTGACCACCGAAAAAAATCAGGAAATAGCTGACGAGAATTGCTTTGTTGGTTTTGACGCTTATGAAAAGCTGTTACAAACAGACGTGGACATTGTCATCCTGGCCACTCCACCCTATTTTAGGCCGATACATTTTGAAGCCGCCGTGCAGGCACATAAACATTGCTTTCTGGAGAAGCCGGTAGCGGTAGATCCGGCAGGTGCCCGTTCCATCATGTCGTCAGCCAAAAAAGCTGAAGCATTGGAGCTTTCCGTTATAACCGGAACTCAGCGCCGCCATCAGCGTGATTATGTTGAAACCTACAAAAGGGTTGCCGGTGGAGAAATCGGGGATATCACCAGTGGTAATGTATACTGGAACCAGTCGAAATTATGGCACACCAATCCGAAACCGGAATGGAGCGAAATGGAAGCCATGATCCGCAACTGGGTTAACTGGACCTGGCTTTCGGGTGACCATATCGTTGAGCAGCATGTTCATAATATTGATGTGGGTCTCTGGTTTATGGGCGCACATCCGGTTAAAGCCCTTGGATTTGGTTCCAGACTTCGCAGGGTTACCGGCGATCAGTATGACAATTTCAGTGTGGACTATGTATACGAAGATGGACGTCACATGCACAGCATGTGCCGCCAGATCAATGGATGCGGCGGAGGAGTATTTGAAAGAATCCAGGGAACACAGGGTGCAGCGCTCCTGAATTGGGATAATATGAAGCTCGTCGACCTGGCTGGCAAAGATCTTTGGAACTATCCGTACAAAGTGGATGCACAGGGCGCCAAAAGCATGGGTGTCGGGCCTTATGATCAGGAGCATATCGACCTGGTAACCGCCATCCGGACGGGAAAACCCATCAACGAAGCCGAGAATACTGCGATATCGACCATGGTCGGAATTATGGGGCGCATATCGGCATATACCGGGAAAGAGGTCACGTTTGATGAAATGATGAACTCTGACCTGAACCTGGGACCGAAAGTTTACGTACTGGGTCCGGTACCCGATGTATCGAAAACTGTTCCCCTGCCAGGCGAGGCTTATGTAGGATAATTGTAACCAGTGCATAATATTATGCAAGGGCGGGGCTTGCTCCGCCCTTTTCAATAAAACAAACAGTATGGACCAGAACAAAAATTCGAGGCGGGGATTTATTCAGAAAGCAGCGATTGCAGCATCTGCAGTTTTTGCTGCCCCTTCAATCCTGAAAGCCCAGAGCTCAGGTGCTAAAAGTCAGAATCCCATTGAAGACGGGCCGTTCAGGCTAAAATATGCGCCGTCTATCGGTATGTTCAATGAAACCGTCGGGAGCCGCGATCTGATCGACAATATCCGTTTTTGTCATGATCAGGGGTTCAGGGCCGTTTTCGATAACGGATTGATGGGCCGATCCATAGATGATCAGAATAAAATTTCTGCGGAGCTTGCGCGACTAGGAATGGACCTGGGACCCTTTGTCCTGTATGCCGACTTTAGCGTCACCTCTTTTGTAACCAATGATCCGGATAAAAGATCCATGTTGCTGGATAGGATGAGGCAAGGCGTGGAAGTGGCCAAAAGAACCAATGCCAAGTGGGCTCTGGTCGTTCCGGGGCGCTATGATGAAAGTCTGCATCTGGAATATCAGACGACCAATGTGATTGAAAACCTCCGGTATTGTGCTGAAATTTTTGAACCGGCGGGCATTACCATGGTTCTTGAGCCACTTAACACGCTAACCGATCATCCGGGGCTTTTCCTGAACCGGATTCCACAGTCCTATCTGATCTGCCGGGCCGTGAACAGTCCAAGCATTAAAATTATCGATGATCTCTATCATCAGCAGATTACCGAAGGAAACCTCATACCCAATATTGAGGCCGCTTATTCAGAGATCGCCGCTTTTCACCTCGGAGATAATCCGGGTCGAAATGAACCCACTTCCGGGGAGATCAATTACAAGAATATTTTCAAACATCTGTTTGATAAAGGATACAGCGGCACTTTGTGCATGGAACATGGAAAATCGCTTCCCGGCAAGGAAGGCGACGCACGGGTTATTGCTGCGTATCGGGAAATGGACGCCTTTTAGGGGTTAAACATTTTCCCGGGTTATCACCGAACCGCTCGTGATCAGCAATAATTGAAGATGGATCCGTAAGGGGGTAAAGGTTCTCTCCCTGGAGGGTCAGAGCGACCTCACACTGGATTACGGGAATAATGAGTGTGATAATATGGCGACTTTGACACAGGATGGTGTATCGAAGGAGATCAAAATACGCGGAAGACGGTCAGGGATTTAAGGGATTGAAAAGTCTGCTATATTTGAACGATAGCATCAGCACATCAGCATAACAGCAAATCAGCACATCAGCATAACAGCATATCAGCACATCAGCACAACCGTTTTATGAAAACCAGCAAAACACTCATTCCAAAGGAGTTGCTATATTCCTTTATCCTGATTACCAGCTTGTTCTTTTTATGGGGAATTGCGAATGACCTGACCAATCCCATGGTTTCGGCATTTAAGAAGGTGATGCGTGAATTATCGAATTTCGAAGCGGCCCTTGTACAGCTGGCTTTTTACGGCGGTTACGCAACTATGGCCATACCGGCCGCGCTGTTTATTCGAAAATTCTCTTATAAAGCCGGGATCATGGTTGGGCTGACTTTATACGCGGTGGGTGCCTTGTTGTTTTACCCTGCAGCTGCCCAGGAGAAGTTCGGATTTTTTCTGGCCTCCCTATATATCCTGACTTTCGGGCTGGCATTTCTGGAAACCACATCCAATCCTTTTATACTTTCGATGGGACCGCCGGAAACGGCCACACGCCGGTTGAATCTCTCGCAATCATTCAATCCGGTGGGATCCTTGTTGGGAATGCTCGTGGCTCAATTGTTCGTGATGGGCACCCTTCAGTCGGATAACACTTTTACTTCCAATGTATTGAATGCTTCAGGAGAGATCATGCACCATAAAGGAGATGTGATCTATGATACCATAACTGCAGCGGAACAGGCCACTATCCGGACACATGATTTGAACCTGATCAGTGGTCCCTATATCGCGCTGGGAATACTTGTACTGGTAATTCTGGTGATTGTGGCGGTATCGAAGATGCCAAAGAAAAAAGATGAAATCAGTATTCCGCTCGGTGCAACTTTTCGCAAGTTGATGAACAACAAACGCTATTATGAAGGTGTGATTGCGCAGGCATTCTATGTAGGCTGCCAGATCATGTGCTGGACATTCATTTTTCAGTACGTCGATAATCTTAATTCGACTCGACCTGACGACATGCAACTTACGGCAACCTGGTACAACATGGCCGCGATGGTTGCTTTTCTGGTGGGTCGTGCCGGAAGCACATACCTGCTAAAATTCATCAACCCCGGTAAGCTCATGTATTACTTTGCGCTAACAGGCATAGCCCTGGCGCTCGGAACGATCTTTCTTCCGGGGATAGCCGGATTGTATTGTCTGGTGGCAATTTCACTGACCATGTCATTAATGTTCCCGACTATTTACGGGATCGCACTCCGCGACATGGGCGATGAGGCCAAGCTCGGCTCAGCCGGACTGGTGATGGCTATTGTGGGGGGTGCCTTGATGCCACCTTTACAGGGCCGGATCCTGGATATCGGGGGCAGCGGTTTTTCGGATATTAAACTTTTCGGTTATATCCCGGAGGTAAACCTTTCCTTTATACTTCCACTGATTTGCTTAATTGTGGTGGCCATATACAGTTACCGGTCCTTTAAGCATCACCTCTCAGAAAGTGCTTAATTTCCGGAAAGTTCCTTGATGATTTCTTCGCCGATGCCAATTTTATATCCGGAGGAGAGGTAGGTAATTTCTCCCTGACTGGTAAGGCGAACCACCACCGGGAGTTGTCCGGAAAGAATTTTCCCCGTTGATTTTTCCAGTTCCTCCAGTGAAGACAGATCGGGCAGGATCACAAACCTTGAAGAAACCGGAAGATTCTTCCAGGTATCCGGGGTAAACCCGGCAGGAAGTTTATCTTTTGGAATCAGGAAAATAAAGGGACAGCCCAGCTTATCGATCTCTTTATTCAGCGAGCCCAGGTCCTGGAATATGTGTTTTGACGGTTCCTTATCCGGTTCCACCCAGCAAAGTATTGCCTTATTGGTTTCCAGAATCTGCTTCCAGTCGAATGGCTTGCTGTCCAGCGGATTCACGGTCCAGTTGGGGTTAATAGTACCCAAAACTTCCGGAGCCTTTCCCGATTTCCGAAGAGTGATGATCATTTTCCGGGACTCCCCCCCTTTTAACTCAAAGTAGGCAATACTGCTCAGCACTTTACCCCCGGGTACGCGGTTACCCGTAACCAATGCATAGTATCCTTCCTCCAGTGTCAGAGGTTTACCCAGCGGATCTCCTTCATAATCATAGCCATACGCAAGGGTATGGTATTTCCCCTGATCGAAGTGTGCAAGCGTATAATGTGTTTCATACTGGGGTTTCACAGGATTTGCC
>JBBQOG010000239.1:0-5671 GCA_038330665.1 Bacteroidales bacterium | reverse complement strand
TGAAATAGTCATGCCCTTTGATCAGGTTGAGTTCAAATTCCACTCCGCCGGCTGCCAGGGATTTGGTCTCATATTTTCCGATAATCAGCGTCATCGACGGCATCGGATTTTCAGGCTTAAAAGTCCAGATATTGCCCGTATTCTCAACCACACCCTGCATCACCGCCTGCAAACCGGCACGAGTTTCAACAGTTGCGGAAAATTTTGTAAAATTCCAGGTTGGCAGCACGGCCAGCGTAGAGCCGTGAAGCACTCCCGGTCGCGGATACCAAACAGATTCACTCGTTAATAAAACATAGTCCGGTTCCAGAATCGCAAACCGCTTGCGAATACTCAGCAATGAATTCGGGCCCCATTTTTCGACAGCCTGTTCCGCTTTGATATCCAGGTTGCAAACCCGCTCGTCAATCTGTCCCTTATACACAAACTCGGCCTGCACCGATTGGCCCGGAGCCAATTCTGCGGGCAGCGTGAACAAAACAAGCTGATCCTGACGTTCAAAAGTCACCTTGCTACCCCCGACAGTTAGTTCCTGAATCTTAAGTCCCGGGTTCAATGAAAAAACCGTTTCCGTGACCGGAAGTTTGGTATGGTTATTCAGCGTCATTTTAGCGGTCACCTCGAGCGTCCTCCCGCGGTGCTTGATGGCAAGGTCACAAACATCCAGGTTTAAAGCCGGAATCTTGGCATTCTTGTCATCGAGGGAGATCATCTCGCTCCGGTACCGGTTATCAGCGGCAGTTTTTCCGGTATAGGTTACAATACCGGCAATGCCGGCCACCCCAAGGGCAATTGACATCACCCAGGATGCCAAACTGTGAAATTTCGATTGCGGCAGCCGCTTCATTAACAGGATGCTCCCTGCAATAAAGGAGAGTCCCAGCAGGAAGTAGATCCCTCTCTGCAGCAGCAGCTTTGCTTCAAATCCAAAACCGATCAAATCGGAATGGACCATCGGCAATCGAAATCCCATGTAGTCGAAAATGAAATCAAACTTATCCTTGCCAAAAAACATCACCATGCCGGTGTACCCCAGCAGGATCACCAATGCGATGGCCTGGTTCTTGAAAAGTGACATCACCATGAAGGAAAGGCCCAAAATGAATACCAGCGAAGGAATGCTGAGGATAATGGGATAATACAAATAGGCGAAGAAATCAACAGGTAAATCCCCAAGAACCAGGTTGATAATCATGGTAAGTGCCAGAACCAGAAGATTCAACACCATGAATACCACCAATACACCCAACGTTTTTCCCCAGACATAAGCCCAGTTCGTCATCGAACGGGTAAAAATTACTTCCGAAGTATCTAGTTTTTTATCTCTTTTCAGAAAATCCAGAGCCAGGAACATGGCAATAAAAGCCTGCGCCAGGCTCAATATCAGAATATTATAATAGGGAATATTCGCGGCAATACTCTGAACGGCCCAGTTGCCGTTGTAATTTTTATAAATGGAAATATTTAAGGCGAAGAGAACCAGCAGGATCAAACCGGTGAATATCCGGAAAAACCAGCTTCTGAACAGGATGAGCATTTCAAACCAGGCAATCGTCCTGATAATTCTGATAGTTTTCATTCGTAAATAATTTTATCGTTTCAATTAATCTTTTCGTCGTACGAATGGAGCCCTCAATCATTTTCATCGCTCTTTGTGAGTCATTGATCATGAGGGGTTCATAATCAATACTTTTCTTGCGGTTGATTTAATACCAGCTCCATAAAATACACATAAGCATGTTCGAGGTTGGGTTCAATCGCCACCGAAGGATATGCCCCGGTATTTTCAGCCACAACCTGAATATCCCAGCCGTTAATGGATGGAATAGTGGATATCACATTATATTTCTCTTTTACCTCTTCGAACTCACGATTCGATACCGACATCTGGAATACATGGCCACGCGCCTCTTCAATCAATTTGTCGGGCGCCCCTTCAAATACCAGCTTCCCTTTTTCCAGCAGTGCCATACTGCGACAGGTACTGGATATATCTCCAACAATGTGCGTGGATAAAATGATGATCATCTCCTTTTCGGTCATTTTTGAAAGGAGGTTACGGAAACGAATCCTCTCATCCGGATCCAGGCCGGTTGTCGGCTCATCGACGATCACAATTTTAGGATCCCCGATCAGTGCCTGAGCGATTCCAAGCCGGCGCTTCATACCACCGGAAAGTTTTCCCGCACTGCGGTCGCGGGCTTCAAAGAGACCCACCTGCTCGAGCATCCGCTCTACCTCCTTATTCCGGGTCGAGCGATCTTTCAATCCGGCCAGCCGGGCTGAATAATCAAGAAACTCCCAGGTTCTGTACTTGGCAAAAAAACGGAAATCCTGCGGAAGGTAACCCAGCAGCGTCCGTACCTGCTTTCGGTTCTTTTGCAGGTCCATTCCGTTTACCATCACCCTTCCCGAGGTTGGCTTCATCAGGGTAACGAGTATTCGCATCAGTGTTGATTTACCGGCACCGTTGGGACCCAGCAATCCGAACATTCCGTCTTGTATAACAAGATTAATGTCGGACACGGCCTTCTTGCCTCCTTTGTAAATCTTGTCCAGATTTTCTATTCTGATTTCCACAGTTAAAGATTGGTTTAGCTTTTGGATAAAGATATGCGGTTTAGGTTTAAACCGGAGGGTTGTTAAAAGATGTTAAATGAAAAAACCGCAACAGGAGTACTGGTGCGGTTTTTCATACCTGGCATTGCAGTTTTCGGTCATTTCAGTTCCTTCATCTCCTGCTTTTCAAGGTTGCGGCCCATATAAAATCCTGATACCAGTCCGGCTCCTCCGCAAATAAAAATGATCCCGATCACCAGCAATGGATACACATCCCGGTCCAGCATCCCGCTGAATAAGACAGAGATCACAAAACCAATCCCTATGCCGATCACAAACATCCCACCCTTGAGAGTGAATTTCCAACCGGATCCGCCTCTCACGTTTCGTGCAGTACGCGGCTCGCGCACATTGGAAAACAAGGCCGGATCCACGCCCTTTTCGATCATCGCCATCCTCTCTTTGTTCCGGGTAGTGATATACAGGTAGAAAACCCCGAAGATGGAGAGAAAGAATACTACAAATGTTAATGCTGCTTCCATAATCTTTTTGCTTTAATTTAATCTTTTGACGCATCCGCCGGAAATCGGTTACAACTTTGTAACCACGATTTGCATTTTTGCGTCTAATCATTGAATGCACGAAATAAATGATAACGAATGTATCCGGATGGTTCTCCGGGGAGAGAAGGATTACTATGCTCTCCTGGTCGAAAAGTATGGCAGCAAAGCTTACAATCTTTGTTTTAAAATACTGAAAAACAAAGAGGAAGCCCGTGATTCCGCCCAGGATGCCTTTATTAAAGCATACGAATCACTCCCGGGTTTCCGGTTGGATTCCGCGTTTTCCTCCTGGCTCTATCGCATTATATATAATACGTGCATCAGTAAAGTAAGGAACGACCGGCTAAATACCGGATATGAAGCGGATGATGCGGTATGGAACCAGGTGGGAAGTGATAATGAGGCGATCCGCAAGCTAAACGAGGAGGATATGCAGGAATTGTTGAAAAAAGCCTATCAGGCATTAAACCCGGATGAAATTTTTCTGGCTGAACAGTTTTACCGGGAAGATTGTTCCATACAGGAGCTGGCGGTGATGACCGGCCTCAGTCAGAGTAATGTGAAAGTGAAGTTATTCCGTGCCAGACAAAAAATGCATGCACAGATCAAATCCGTGTTAAAAGAGGAGGTACACCTATGGCAAACAAAATGATATCAGAAAAAGATCTTCATGACGATTTTCTGTCCAAAATGATCCGCTCAGACCGTTCTGCGGATTTGCCACCGGATTTTGTTGCCGGGATCATGAACCGGGTCGGTTTCCTGTCATCATCCTCCATTCTGGAACCCTACAAGGCGCCGGTATGGATTAAATGGGGAATACCCGGGGCCATTCTGTCAATTTTGATGGTTATCCTGGTGTGGGGCCCCGATCAGGAACCCGTTACAAGCGGTCAGGGTGAACAACTGATTTCCGGGGTATTCAAACAGATCAATTATTGGTTCGCAGGACTTAATATCGATATTCAGATGCCGGCGCTGCATGTTTCGGGCACCCTTATGTGGATACTGGCCGGAGGGATGGTGCTGACCTGGAGCTTTATCCTGCTCGCCAGGTTCCTGAACAAAAGAGTAAGACACTGATCACCCGATCACTTGGGAGCAAAACGGTACAATACAACGGCTATGGCCGCATAAACAAAATTTGGCAGCCAGACGGCCAGCCAAACCGCCAGTGCCCCTGCTCTGGCAAATTCTTGGGAAATCTGCATAAACAGGATATAGGAAAAGCTGAGGGCGATCCCGAATCCGATATGCATTCCGATGCCACCCCTCACTTTCCGGCTGGAAAGACTTACTCCGATGATGGTCAGGATGAAAACGGCAAACGGACCGGCCAGGCGCTTGTATCTTTCAATATCATAATAGGGTTCATAATGACCCCGCGAAAATTCCCGTTTGATAAACCGCCGGAGTTGGGGGGTAGTCATGGCTTCCACCACGTTGGCATTGCGATTGAATTCGTCGGGCAACAGATTGAGCACCGTATCCAAAACGGGGCCGCTGGTGATCGTCTCCTTGATGCCGTCGATATCCCGGATCCAGTAGTTGGAAAGCTTCCAGGTTTTATTGATGGAATCGTACCGGATCGATTCAGCAGATAACTTTGATTTCAGGATACCCTGGTCAAATTTCTCCATGGAAAACCGGCCGCCATAATTATTCCGCCGCTGAAAATTATCGACGTAAATAAAAACACCTTCCCCGATCTGCTTGTGAATATCCCGTTCAGGCGTACCATAGGCCTTATCGAAATATTTCGCTTCGAATTCCAGCCGGCTCACACTGGAATAGGGAATCAGGTAATTCGATAATAAAAAGCTAAATGCGGCAATAAAAAAGGCCGAAACCATGTAGGGAACCATCAGTCGCCGGTAGCTCACGCCGATTGAAAGAATGGCGGTAATCTCGTTGTGCACCGACATTTTTGAAGTAAAAAAAATCACGGATACAAAAACAAAAAGGAAACTGAACAGGTTCGAGAAAAATGGAATGAAATTCAGATAGTATTTGAGCAGGATATCCCGAAGCGGTGCCTTATGGACAATAAAATCATCCACCTTTTCCGAAAAATCAAATACCACCGCCACCAGGATAATCAGCCCGATAGCCAGGAAGAACGTTCCCAGGAACTTGCGGATAATATAAATGTCGAGTCGCTTGAGCACGATTTATAAACGATTAGATAGTGCCGGTAGTATTTGTGTCTTCCATGCGGTAAAATCACCTGCCAGAAGGTGGTTCCGGGCCTCACGCACCAACCAGAGGTAAAAGGCCAGGTTATGGATGCTGGCAATCTGGGCTCCGAGTCTTTCACCGGAAATGACCAGGTGCCGCAGGTAGGCCCGGGAATAAAACGAGTCCACATAAGAGGTTCCGACCGGATCGAGGGCCGAGAAATCCATTTTCCATTTCTCATTTTTGATGTTCAGGATCCCGTTACGGGTAAATAGCATTCCGTTACGGGCATTCCGCGTGGGCATCACACAGTCGAACATATCGATACCGCGACTGATCGCTTCCAGAATATTAACCGGAGTACCCACACC
>JBBQOG010000238.1:0-5674 GCA_038330665.1 Bacteroidales bacterium | reverse complement strand
ATGACTTTTGACTGTTTACTCATGACCGTTATTTATGGTTAGGATAATAGGGTGCAAAAGTAAGCAGATTTAATATAGGATTAAAAAGAAAATATTAACCGATGGATTAAGTGCATTGAGGTGGCAAGGATTCGTACTTTTGCCCCTGACCAATTAACCTCAAAATATGGCACTGATAAAATCTGTACGGGGATATACACCGGCAATAGGCAGCAACTGCTATCTGGCTGAAACCGCAGTAATTATAGGGGATGTGGTGATGGGTGATGACTGCAGTATTTGGTTCGGAGCCGTGCTGCGAGGGGACGTGAATTCCATCAGGATCGGTAACAAAGTGAACATTCAGGATGGCGCCGTCCTCCATACACTATACGAAAAGTCCATTGTGGAGATCGGAAATTCGGTAACAGTGGGCCACAATGCAGTCATTCACGGTGCCAGGATCATGGACCGGGTGCTGGTGGGCATCGGGGCCATCATTCTCGACCATGCCGTGATCGGGGAAAACACGATCATCGCCGCAGGAGCTTTGGTGAAGGACTCTCAGATGGTGGAACCCAACAGCATTTATGCCGGAGTCCCGGCGGTGAAAATAAAGGATATCGACCCTTCGCAAACCCGCGAGATGATTGATAAGATCGCAAATAATTACCTGTTTTATGCGGGATGGTATAAAGAAGAATGAAAGAGCCTGGGAAAAGTTGAAGCGGACAAAAAAATATCTTGCAAGCGCTTAAAGATCCTTAACGCACCGCACCGAAAAGCCATGAGCCTTACCGATGTGAAGTCGGTCGACTCCATCGCTTTTGTAGTACAAATATCTATACCAGGCTGATGATTTATCCGATTCTGTGGCTGACCAAAAACAGGTAATTCTGTCAAACGGACAAATGATCCGCCAAGTAGGAACAGCCGATCAATTCAGCCAGAACTTCATTGAATTTCCCGGCATCTCCCGTAGTATAAAAACTATAAAACGATGAAATATTACCCGTATTCCGCCCCGCATGGTCCTCCAGAACTTTATGGGTTTGTCGTGCCACGGCAGGTGCCGGATCAATGATATGAATACCCTCGGGCACCATCTCCCGGATAACCGGAATCAGAAAGGGATAATGGGTACACCCCAGTACCAGCTGGTCAATCCCCTGCTCCACCATTGGATACAGATAGCTCTTTAACAATTTCCGGGTTTCGGGAGAATCCGTTTTTCCATTCTCGATTAATTCAACTAATCCGGTTCCCGCCCTCTCATGGACCTCCACAAAACGGCCGAACTGCTCGATCGACCGTTTAAAATGTTCGCCTTTAAAGGTTTGCGCTGTAGCCAAGACCCCGATATGACCCGATTTTGATTCCAGGGCAGCGGGTTTAATGGCCGGTTCAACGCCAATAAAAGGGACTGCAAATTCCTTGCGAAGGGTGCTGATCGCAGCTCCTGTAGCGGTGTTGCAGGCAACCACGATTAACTTACAGCCGCTGTCTGAAAGAAAGGCGGATATCGCTCTGGAACGATCCGTGATAAACTGTTTGGTTTTGTTCCCGTAGGGAGCATTCGCGGAATCGGCCACATAAATGAAAGATTCATCCGGCAATTCCCGGATCAGTTCATTCCACACACTTAACCCGCCGATCCCGGAATCAAAAACCCCTATTGGTGCTGACCTGTTCATAAAAAAAATCCCTGCTCAAGGCAAGGATTCATTTCATTATTGTGATGCTTATTTTATTCCAAGCTTGGCTTTCACCAAAGGAAGCAAATTCAGTGATTCTTCTTCAGGCCAGTAAACCAGCGAACCGCCAGCCACGTCAATTACATAGGTGAACTTGTTCGTTTCAGCCACATCCTTAATCGCCTTTTTCAGCTTCTCCACGATCGGAGTCATCAGCTCAGTCTGTTTCTTATCCAATTCCTGCTGGGCCACATCCTTAAAGTTCTGGATTTTACCCTGCATATCAATCAATTCGGCTTCCTTAGCCTGACGAATAAATGCGGACAATGAATCTTTCTGCTTGGTATAGGTTTCGTAGAGATTATTGTAAACCACATTCATCGATTCGTAGTTTTTGGTAATCTCAGCATTAAATTTGTCAAATTTCTTAGCGGCGCTGTCACGTTCAGGCATAAGGGCAAGTACCTCCTGAGTATTAATATGGCCGATTTTCTGCTGGGCAAAAGAGGTGGTCCCGCTACCGAGAATGAACAGGGCACAAGCAACCAGAGTCAAAAATGATTTTTTCATTGTGATAATTAACAGTTTATGTAGAACAATCTAATAATGTGTCACTTAAAATGGTCGACAAAGATAGAAATTAATTTTGAATTCCCATCTTTTTCAACACGTCGTCGCTCTTGTCGAACTTCGGATCCGTGAAAAGCATGGTCGGCCCAGCCGAAGTATCAAAGATGATCGAATAGCCTCCTTCGGCAGCCAGATCCTTCACCGCAGTAAAAACATCATCCTGAATCGGTTTTACCAGTTCCGTACGTTTTTTATAGAGCATTCCCTCCGGGGCAAAATACTTTTTCTGCAGATCTTTTACCTCTTTCTCACGGTTCATGATTTCATCCTCGCGCTTGGTCCGCATTTCCTCGGTGAGCAAAACCCGCTCAGCCTGATAGTCCTTATACAATTTCTCGATGTCCGAACGCTTGGCGTCAACTTCCTTCTGCCATTCTTCGGAAAATTTGTCCAGTTGCTTCTGGGCCGCATCGTACGCCGGTATTCTTCCCAGGATATAATCGGTATTCACGTAGGCAAACTTCTGGCTGTATCCCATTGTCACTCCAACAATCAATACAGCTACCGTCAACAACATCTTTTTCATATATCTAATATTATGTGTCATTTCTCAAATTACAGCAATTTCCATACCAGTTTCCGTCAGGCATTTACATCTGTGGTCCGAGGACAAAATGGAACTGACTGTGGTTCTTACCGGTGGTTCCGGGAATATCGTCGAAGCCATAGCCCCAGTCCACACCCATCAGACCAAACATCGGCAAGTAAATTCTAACTCCGGCACCCGCAGCTCTTTTCATGTCAAAGGGATTAAACTGCTTGAATTCATACCAGGCATTACCGGCTTCGAAAAACACCAGCGCAAACAGGGTGGCATTGGGGTTCAATGAAATCGGGAATCTCAATTCGGTAGTAAACTTCGTATAAAGGTTAGCCCCATTGGCCGGAGTCAGTGATCCGTTGGCATATCCCCGCATGGCGATAATATCGCGTCCATAATAACTGTAACCCATCATCCCGTCGCCCCCGACCTCAAAGTTTTCAAATGGCGACCGGGCATCCTTGTTGTAGTATCCGAGGTACCCGAATTCCGCTTTGGTCGCAAGCACAAAGTCTTTGGTTTCGCCGTCCTCTCCCCCTCCAATGGCCCATAATTTGGTATACCACGATGATTTAAAGCTCCATTTGTGGTATTCGATCCATTTGTATCGCTCGGTTTCTGTAAGGGTGCTGTAATCTTTTCCATTGAAGAGCGAGTAAGGCGGAGTAATCTGCAGGTTCATGGAAAAAGCGGAACCCATCCTCGGATAAATGATCTGGTCGGTCGAACTCCGTCCTAATGTTGTGGTGAAACTGAAGTTGTTACTCACCCCGTTCTTAATCACAAAATAGGACCAGTCGTCGAGCAGATACCGCTGGAACGAAAGCTGGTTAAACAGGGTAAAGTAGTCATCCGGCCAGCTCAACCTGCGCCCAAGGCCGATCGAGGCACCGCTGATCTTCATCGATTGGTTCAGGGGATCGGTCGTCTGGCGACCATTAGTTTGTATGGTATGATACAGGGATACCGAAAGTGAATTTGGTTTTTTCCCTCCCAGCCAGGGCTCGACAAATGAGGCGCTGTAGGACTGGTAATATTTACCGTTCGATTGAGCCCTGATACTCAGGTTTTGCCCGTCACCCGATGGTAAAGGCCTCCAGGCGTCCTTCTTGAAGAAATTACGGGCCGAGAAGTTACCAAACTTCACACCCAGGGTCCCGATTACCATACCGGCCCCCCAGCCTCCTGATATCTCAATCTGGTCGTTGGCGCGCTCCACCAGTTTATACTCAATATCTACCGTTCCGTCGAGCTGGTTCGGAATCGGTATCGGCTGAATTTTCTCGGGATCAAAGAACCCCAATTGCGATAATTCCCGAACCGACCGGATTACGTAGGAACGGTTAAACAGGTCGCCCGGCTTGGTACGGATTTCCCTTCTGATCACATGCTCGTTGGTCCGGTCGTTACCGGTTATGATTACCTTATTGATCCGGGCCACCTGACCCTCATGGATCACAACCTGCAAATCTATGGAATCATGATCTACATTCACTTCCTGCGCGTCGGCATCATAAAACAGGTAGCCATTGTCCATATACCAGTTTCCAACCGCATCCGGATCGTTCCGCAACCGGTTATCGAGCACCGCCTGATCATAAACGGCCCCTTTCTTGATCTTGAGGGCCTTGGTAAGGAAATCACTGGTATACTTGACATTACCTGCCCACGAAATATTCCGGAAAAAATACTGCTTGCCTTCTTCCATCCGGATCATCAGACTTACGGTCCCGTCAGGATTATGATACAGTGAATCCTTTGCAACCCGCGCATCCCGGTAACCCAGTGTATTATATTTGGCAATGATCAATGCCTTATCATCAACGAAGTTGCTCTCCAGATATTTTGAAGCCTTAAAGATGTTATACCAGGTTTTCTGCTTGGTTTCCTTCATGGCCCTTCGGAGTTTCTTCTCAGGAAGAACCGTCACATTTTCAAAGGTGATTTTCTCGATTTTCACCTTGCTTTTTTTATTTACCCGGATATCCAGAATTGCGGAGTTCTGCATAAGCGTGTCCGATTTCTGAACGATTGAAACGTCTGTATTCAGATACCCTTTATCCACAAAGTGTTCCTTAACCAGAAACTCTGTTCTGGAGATGGTATAGGGGGTAATCAGATTTCCCCGGATCAGCTTAACCTTCTCCTTCAGATCGTCGGCTTCCTGCTTGTTCACACCTGAAAATGAAAACCGCGAGAGTCTTGGCATTTCCTGAAGATAGATGTCCAGGAATATCAGATCTCCTTCAATCCGGGTGGCGGCTATTCTGACATCCGAAAAAAGTTGCTGATCCCAAAGTTTCTGAATCGCATCCGGGATATCTTCACCCGGAATAGTGATGGTTTTTCCGATATCTAACCCGGAAAATTGCAATAAAACATTGTGCGTCAGATATTTAACTCCAGATACAGTCACTCCACCGATCTGATATTCCCGGGGTGTGCGGGAATAATCAAGTATGCGCATCGGCGTTTTGCTGACCTCCTGGCTGAAAACCAAAACAGTGGAAAGAACTAGGACCAGTGTGAGTATGGATCTTTTTATCATACAGATGTTACAGGTTACTCAGATATTATAATTGTTCGCTTGTTTTACCAAAACGCCTCTCACGGCTCTGGTAGTCCAATAAGGCTTTGTAAAAATCTTCTGCTCCAAAATCGGGCCAGAGTTTTTCAGTAAAGTACAATTCAGTATAGGCCAGCTGGTATAAAAGAAAATTACTAAGCCTGTATTCACCGCTGGTCCGGATCAGTAGATCGGGGTCCGGGATTCCGGCTGTTTGTAAATATTTTTCAAATACTCCGAAATTCATTTCTTCAGGCACTATTT
>JBBQOG010000237.1:0-5780 GCA_038330665.1 Bacteroidales bacterium | reverse complement strand
TTCCTGACCGCGTCCCCACTGATTTCCCTGATAGCTGACCGCCGGAATCATCAGGAAAGTGGTGCTGTCGGCATGTACAAAATCCAGCGTGAGCCTCAGCGAATCCAGTGCCGTAACTGACCGGTTGGTACAAGACCGGGTAATCCGGTATGTACCTTCACCGAGCCGGGTGATTTCATCCTTTATTTTGATGCCTTCGATGGCCATCGGGCCAATAAAGCCAATGACCTGATCCTCGCAAAACAGCGTTTTCACACCGTCCATCTTCTCCCAGCGGTAAATCCCATAGTCGGGCTCACACTTTTGAATCATCATCAGCCCTAAAACAATACCTGCCAACAGAATTGCTGCAGCCGGAAAAGAGAATTTTTTCATACCGGTTTAATTTGGTACGAATATAAACAATGCAAATTAATGAATCCGAGGGAGCGGATAATATCGGTGGGCTATTGCACGACCTGGAACCGACCGGATTTAACCTGGTTCTGTGGCAGGACCAGACGGTAAAAGTACAATCCCGGACTCAGTTCGCGGCCGTTGAGTGTAATCGAGCGACCCGGAACCATCTGTCGGCTCAAAACCAGGCTTCCAAGGGCATTGAGAATCTCTATTTTCACTTCCCCTTCCAGGAAGCCGTCGATTTCAAGGGTGGAAAGATCGGTTACCGGATTGGGATAAATTTTAACCACCAGATTATTGATCGGGTAGTTGTCGACGCCCGAACCAGACCCCTTGATGGTGGGAAATCCGGCAGCTTTCCAGGCGTTGATGCCACCCTGCAAGTTGTACACGATTTTGAAATTGCGTGTCTGCATCCGGCTGAAAGCTACTGAGCTCCTGGAACCTGAGGCACAATACACCAGGTATATTCTGGATTTATCGAGCTTATCAATAGAATCATTGAATGACGCACTGTTGATATCCAGGTTCCGCGACTTATCCAGGCGTTCGTAAAGGAATTCACCTGAAGTGCGGACATCAAGAATGATAAAATCAGCAGATCCCGAATGATTTTTAATCAGGGTGTCGGATTGCACCGGCGTGATGGTTTTATAGATGGTTGCCTGGGCAAAAACCGGATTTCCTAATAATATTGCTAATATGGCGAAGTAAAGAATTCTCATATCATAATGGTCTGAATACAAAGATAGCACATTCTGTGCCAAAATCCAGCTGCGCATATACAGACAGGGGGTTGAGACAAAAAGGCAAAAGGCAAAAGGCAAAAGGCAAAAATTAGTAAAAAGACAAATAAGAAAAAAGTGATAATCGCTACATTATCAATTAATTACGAATTTAACTTAATTCCTGTTTCCTATCTCTTAGGACTATTTTTTGCCTTCTGCCTTTTGCCTTTTTGTCCCAGTCCCCTGTATATATTCATCAAATAGTCAAATCTGTCAGGCGGCCTTTCGAGCATATAAACCCGCAAACAGGATATACACCATACAACCGATGACTACGAAGATACTGGCTGATCCACCAAAATTCTGGCTAACCAGGCCCATCAGCGGCGGAATAACGGCTCCACCGGAAACGGCCATGATCATCAGGCCCGATATTTCGTTTACCCTTTCAGGCATTTTATTAACGGTAATGGAGAAAATAAGCGGGAAAAGGTTACCCGATCCCAAACCAGCCAGGAAGATGCAGATCTTTCCAATCAATGGAGTCGGAGCGAGGACCATCCCAACAAAAGCGATGATGGTGAGCAAGGTGGTCATGATCAGGAAGGGTTTTGGCTTGAAGAAGTTCAGCAGAACGGCACCCAGGAAACGGCTGATCATCAGGGCCGCAAAATAAAAGCTGATCCCGACTGAAGCTTCTTCGAGGGAAAGTTGGAAGTTCTTTTGCAGATAGTTGGCAATATTTGAGTTCATGCCGACATCCGAACCTACGGTAAGGAAAATTCCGAGCACCATCAACAATACCAGGGGATTGCCCAGCAGTTTAAAGCAGGAACTGAATGTAGCCGGCTTTTTATCAATTTTTGTTTCATCCACCTTGGTTATATAGAGCCAGAATACCGCCAGGAAGGAGGTGATGGCATACACGGCAAACACCAGTTTCCAGTCGCCGAACGAGGCAGCCATAACCGTAGCAATGATAGGGCCGAGCAGGGAAATGATGGCCTTCACGAATTGGGTCAGGCTCATGAAACTCGAAAACTTGTCGAGCGGAGTCACATCGTGCAAAAGCGGGTTGGCCGAAACCTGAACAATGGTATTACCGATTCCGAGCAGAATAAAAGCTACCAGCATCAGTGGAAAGGTGTAGAGGGAGCTGGATATCAGGCTAAGCATCGGAACCGCCATACCCAAACCGGTGACGCCCATACCGATATTCAGGATGAACTTTTTGCCGTATTTATCCAGGAGGATTCCGGTAGGAACCGACAGGAGAAAAAACCATACGAAGGCCATCGAAGGAATCAACTGGGCTACCGAATCACTGAGATTAAAATCTTTTTGTGCGTAGCCAGCCGAAACACCAACAATATCCACAAAACCCATCACGATGAACGACATGAACACCGGGAGGATCTGCACCATTTTAACTTTCTGAGTTGACATGATCAGGGTTTATTTGTTGTTTAGTTCATTTTTTGGATCAGCGAGAATATTCGGGTCCAGTAGGCGGGTTCAAGTAATCGGGCACTGCCGATGAGAGCTGCGTCCTCCTTGAGTTCCGACCATACGATTCGCGTTTTGCAGTCGAGGGCGGCAAGCGCTTTTTCGAATGCTGCGAGGAAAAGGTCGGAAGCACCGACGGTATTCCCGCCGATCACCAGTACCTCTGCCCCAAAGGTTTTGAGCCAGGGACCGAGAAAAGTTCCGATACCGTTACCATACTCTTCGAAAAGGACCGCCACCTTCGGATCTTTCCGGGCCACATCTGCAATTTCTTTGACACCGGCGAGGGTTTCTCCGGTAAGAGCCGTGTATTGGCGAACAAACCATCGGGTCGAAAAATACTCGTCCGCAATGCTGTCCTTGTAAGGCAGGTGCCAGACACAGCCCATCTGGGGCACGTCCGCGCGATCCACCACAGGCAGTCCCTCATCGATGAAGGCAGAACCGAATCCGGTTCCAAGGGTGATACCGACCGATTTCACGGTATTTTCGGCCACTCCCATCCAGGCTTCCCCAACCGCAAAGGCACTTGCATCATTCATATACCTTATGGAAACCCATGCAGGCAATTTAAGTCGTGTTCGAATGCCCTCCGAAACATCCACTCCGTATAATCCCAGGTATTTCTCCACCCGCTCAAAAAGCGCAATTCCCTTTACGTAATCAAACGGTCCGGGCATCGCAAAACCGATTCCGGCAAGTTCATCCACGGGAATCCCCAGGATCGCCTCCTCCACGGCTTCCGCCCACACACGCAGTATCACATCGGCCGGTGCGGTATTGTCAACCGGGTAGGATACCCGGGTTTCAGGCAAAATCATCTGATGTTCCAAATCAATCAGTGCACAGGTAATATGACTGCCACCGATATCCGCACCTACGGCATACTTTTGTTTCATGACAAAATCTTATAGCGTTTATCCGGGTTTCCGGGTTTCGAGCGCTAAAAATAATCAATAATGAATAGCTACAGCAGTTTTATCGTAGTCGCATAGAAAGAAGTTGTCGGCACTCTTCATTTAACATCAATTAACACTTGAATGCTCGCCGGAAGTTTGGCGATTCGTGAATAGCAGCTTCTTTTACATATTGGATTATTTTTATCCTGAATCGGATATTCGTTTTTTTCCGTTAACCTGTGACCCTATGAAAACAAGAACCCTCCTTTCCACGCTCGCGCTGCTGCTGATCTTTTTAAACGCTACCGCCCAGAAGGTCGATTATGCAGGACTTTTGTCGCGTGCGGAAAAAACCGCATTTATGGAGACCTCCCATGATGAGGATGTGGTGAAATTCGTGGAAAACCTGAAAGCGGCGAGTCCGCTGGTTTCGGTAGAGCAGTTTGCCACCTCAAAGCTGGGCAATCCCCTTCAACTGGTAATCCTTGCCAATCCGCGGATCACCACACCCGAAGAGGCCCGTGCATCCGGGAAACCGGTAATGTATATCCAGGCCAATATTCATGCCGGCGAAGTGGAAGGCAAAGAAGCCTCCATGCAATTGATGAGGGAAATTGTGCTTGGACCCCGTAAATATTTGCTCGACAATCAGATCATCCTGTTTTGTCCGAATTACAACCCCGACGGGAACGACAAGTTTGCCGACAATAACCGCCCGTCGCAGGAGGGCAGTCCGAAGCTCACCGGTGTCCGCGCCAATGGGGAGGGGCTCGACCTGAACCGTGAGGGGATGAAAGCCGAGGCCATTGAAATGAAGGGATTGCTCAAAGGTGTTTTCAATCGCTGGGACCCGGCCCTGTTCATGGATTTGCATACCGATGACGGATCGTGGCACGGGTACATGGTGAATGTGGCGCCATCGTTCCAGTCCGCCGGAATGCCAGAGACCACCCGGTTTACGATGGATCTGCTCAAAGACGCCATGCACTCTGTGCTCGATAAATCGGGCATCAATATATTCTGGCACGGGTACCTGAGCATGAGGCCCGACGTGCAGCCCACCTTCACTGCCTATGACCATCTGCCCAGATATATAGCAAATTATGTCGGCCTGCGCAACCGAATGGGAATTCTCAGCGAGACTTTCCCGCACGAACTGTTCGAAAAACGCATCCTGTCGAACTACTACCTGTTGGTCAGCGTTCTGGAATATACCGGATCACATGCACAAGAGATCAAGGAAATGATTGCAAAAGCCGACCAGTCGACCATCGACCTAATTAAAACAGAAGCAGGGAAACTTCAGCGTGGCGTAACCTACGAACTAGCCGCGGAGCCCGATCCGATCCGGATGCTGGTGCGCGAAACCACTCCCTATACAGATGCCAATGGCAGAAAGCGCCAGAAACCAACCGGCAACCTCAACTGGCTCGAAAACATCAAACACTCCAATCATTTTGTTCCGGTAAAATTCAGCACGTTACCCCGCACCTATGTTTTCCCTGCTGAGCTCACCCCGATTGCACAGAAATTGGAAGAACACGGGATAACCGTGAAGAGAGTCGCCAAGAAGGTCAAAACGGAAGCGCAGGAATTCATAATCAACAAATACACCAAATCCGAACGCGAAGGATTTGGCGGACATAAGGCCGTAAGCCTCGAAGGAGAATTCAAGACGGTGAAAAAAACCATTCCGGAAGGCTCCTATTATGTAGACATGGCCCAACCTTTGGCCTGGCTGATCTTCTACCTGATGGAACCCCAGTCGGACGACGGGCTCCTCTACTGGAACTTTTTCGATGACTATCTGCAAAAGGCAGGTGTGGAAAAAGGGGGAGCGGCGTATCCGGTGTGGAAGCTCAATACGGAAATAGTGGGCAGTCGGCAGTAGGCAGTTGGCAAGCGCATTACCCTCGGAGAGTTGTCATCCCCGCGTATGCGGGGACCCCGTCCCATACCACGAAAGCCGGGACCCCGTCCCATACCACGAAAGCTTGAAGGAGGCTTTGACAAAAGGCAGTAGGCAATAGGCAAGCGCGTTACCCTCAGCGAGTTGTCATCCCGGCGAAAGCCAGGACCCCGTCCCCTAGTGAGGATTCGTGGTAGGCGACGGGGTCCCCTAGTGAGGATTCGTGGTAGGCGACGGGGTCCCCTAGTGAGGATTCGTGGTAGGCGACGGGGTCCCCGCATACGCGGGGATGACAACTCTCCGAGGGTAACGCACTAGCCGACTGCCAACTGCCGACTG
>JBBQOG010000236.1:0-5793 GCA_038330665.1 Bacteroidales bacterium | reverse complement strand
CGGATCAATAATCGAATTGGAGTGAATCTTGTAAAAATAAGGACTTGCGAAATGTAACTTGCCCGATAAGGTCCTGTTCCACAATAATTGGCCTGTTTTGCTTATTTTATAAAGATAACGGTTATCGTAGAGATAAGGATTTTCGGCCTGATCGAGGTAAATTCCAACGGTATCCGAGGACTTTGGCGTGGTCCATATCCAGGATGGTTGGGCATGAGCATTATAGACCTTAATAAACAACACTTTTGCTGATCCCAGAATCATATCCTCATGATGGCCACTGACATATAGTAAGCCAGTTGATGACACGGCCAGTTTGACAGAATCCACACTGGTTCCCAGCAGGATGCGGTTCAGCCCCTGATCCAGGAAATCTCCCCAGAGGGAATGTGAATTAAAAGCATCATAAAAAAGACCTATTCTTTGCCTGACAATGGAGAATACCCTGCCATTTCCGATCTGAAAATCTTCAATGTATTCGTTCGCTATGCCATAAGTTGCCATTCCTCCGATTGATTTCTGAGCAAAGCCGGCAAGCCCTGAAATAAGGAAGAGGACCGAAATGGCCAATCGTGATATTAAAATCATCATTTTCATAAAAAGCGGATTGGGCAATTGGGATCACATGCAGAAGTAAAGTTAGTGATAACAAAGGAAGGGAGCTCAAAAAAAACACTGTATTATGTCATTCTTCTTCTTAATTTTACCCGCTTAATTTGTAAGACAACAATCCACATACTATGATCACTGATCAATTCATTTACAGGCATATCGGTCCCCGGCCAGCCGAAATTCAGGAAATGCTGGAAAAGGTAGGCTGTGCCACCATGGAAGAATTTATTTCATCGGTTATACCTGCCCAGATACGGATGAAGGACCCGCTTAACCTTCCGGCTGGCCTAACCGAGCATGAGTATGCAAAAAAAATCAAACAGATCGGGCAAAAGAACAAGCTATACCGGTCACTGATCGGAATGGGATATTACGGGACGGTTATGCCCGCAGTGATCAAACGAAATATTCTTGAAAATCCTTCCTGGTATACCTCCTATACCCCTTACCAGGCTGAAATATCCCAAGGACGACTTGAGGCTCTGCTTAATTTCCAGACCCTGGTTATGGAGCTCACCTCGATGCCACTGGCCAATGCATCCTTGTTGGATGAAGCCACTGCAGCTGCTGAAGCCATGATCCTGATGTACAATGCCCGGTCGAAGGACCTGGTTAAAAGGGATGCAAATGTCCTCTGGGTTGACGAGAATATTTTCCCGCAAACGCTTGAGGTGATGCGTACCAGGGCCTTGCCACTGGGTATCGAAGTGAAAGTTTGCAAGGTTGTGGAGAAACTGTTGACTGATCAGGTTTTCGGAGTTATCGTACAATATCCGGCAGGCGATGGTAAGGCTTTAATTTACAAAAAGCAGGTTGATAGGATTCATGAACTTGGCGGGCTCTATACCGCAGTGAGTGACCTGTTTTCGCTGGTTTTGCTCACCCCTCCGGGCGAATGGGGTGCCGATATTGTGGTCGGAAGTACTCAGCGGTTTGGAGTTCCCATGGGATTTGGCGGACCACATGCGGCCTATTTTGCCACGCGTGAGGAATTGAAAAGGAACATGCCGGGAAGAATTATCGGGGTATCGCAGGATATCCATGGTAACAAAGCACTTCGTATGGCGCTTCAGACCCGCGAACAACATATCAAACGTGAAAAGGCGACCTCAAATATATGCACCGCACAGGCATTATTGGCTACCATAGCAGGGATGTATGCGGTGTACCATGGTTCCGACGGGTTGCTGGAAATTGCCGGAAAGATTCACAGGACCGCGCATACGCTGGAGCTGGAGCTGGAACAGTATGGCTATGTTCAGGAGAATAAGGATTATTTTGATACACTGAGATTGGTATTGCCTGACAAGGTTACGATTAAGCATTTCAGGACCGTTGCGCTGAAGCATCACTTTAATTTCAGGTATTTCGATGATCATACCATCGGTTTATCAACAGATGAACTGACCGATCTGGCTGAAGTCAACCAGATTGTTGAAATTTTCGCCGAAGCAGCCGGTAAGAAGGTACAGGTGGTGACTGACCTGGTTGAATCTGCAGGATTCGATCCGGAATTCGCCCGGACGACTGATTTTCTGAATCCATCGTGCTTCAATAAATACCAGTCGGAAACTGAAATGATGCGTTATATCAAGAAATTGGAACTGCGCGATATTTCATTGACACACTCCATGATTCCACTGGGGTCATGCACCATGAAGCTTAATCCCGCCAATAGTATGTTTGCCCTTTCGTGGGACGAATTTGCAGGTATCCATCCGTTTGTTCCCGTTGATCAGGCCGAGGGGTATGCGCAGCTGATTTCAGAGTTGGAGAATGCACTGAAAGAAGTGACCGGGTTCCCGGCGATTTCCTTCCAGCCGAATTCAGGAGCTTCAGGCGAATATGCCGGATTGATGGTGATTGAAGGATATCACCGGAGCCGTGGTGAAGAGCACCGGAATATTGTACTGATCCCCGCCTCGGCACACGGAACCAATCCTGCCAGTGCGGTGATGGCTGGCAGTAAGGTAGTTGTGGTAAAATGTGATGATCAGGGTAACGTTGATATTGAGGATCTGAGGTTAAAGGCTGCCGAGCATGCTAATAATCTTTCAGCGTTCATGATTACCTATCCGTCCACCCACGGGGTGTTTGAGACCGGGATCAAGACTATGGCTGATATCATTCATTCCCATGGCGGTCAGGTTTATATGGATGGCGCCAATATGAATGCACAGGTAGGTTTAACCAAGCCGGCACTGATTGGTGCGGATGTTTGTCACTTGAATCTGCATAAGACATTCGCCATCCCCCATGGTGGTGGGGGTCCGGGAGTGGGCCCCATCGGCGTGGCTCCTCATCTCATTGATTTCCTTCCTTCGCATCCCGTTGTTAAAGTGGGTGGAGAAAAAGGGGGTGTTATTTCAGCGGCACCTTATGGAAGTGCGCTGGTCCTCACCATTTCGCATGCCTATGTACAGATGCTGGGTGCCGACGGGTTAAAAACGGCCACTGAAATGGCTATTTTGAATGCCAATTACCTGGTAGCGTGTTTGAAAGGACATTACGAAGTATTGTATACCGGCGCTAACGGAAGGGTGGCCCACGAATGTATCCTGGACTGCCGGAATTTCAAGGCTCAAACTGGAATTGAAACCTCTGATATCGCACGCAGGCTCATGGATTATGGTTTTCATGCACCGACGCTATCTTTCCCTGTACATGAAACGCTGATGATAGAGCCCACCGAGAGCGCGTCCAAACAGGAACTTGACCGCTTTGCCGAGTCGCTGATATCCATTCTGTTTGAGATATCGGATGTGGAAATGGGCATTGTTGCACCGGAGAACAACGTATTGAAAAATGCACCGCACACGGCGGTTCACATTGGTGATGATACCTGGAGCCATCCTTATGGAAGGCTGAAAGCTGCATTCCCGCTGCCCTGGATTGCAGAGAATAAATTCTGGCCATACGTGGGAAAAATCGATAATGCCTACGGCGACCGGAACCTGATCTGTTCGTGCAAGGGATTGGACGAATACTAAAAAAAAGAGGCTGTCTCAAAAGGGCAGCCTCTTTTTTAATCCTTGGTTTTTAATCCTTGGTCAGGTTAATCTGGAGGCACCACTCGGTTTTGGGGCAATTCATGCAATAATACAAAACCATATTCTGTGGGGTCTTGATGTCATACATAATCGTGCGGTTGCTGGTTTCATTAATCCAGCCGTTGGCACCCCACCGGTGAGTTAGATCGACCCTGATCTCCGTTTTCTGGCGGCTTATGGGTTCGAAATTACCTTTAATAGAGGTAGCATCCATTTCACTGGTCAGGATCTTTACAAATTCAAGAGTAAAGTCCCCGTTGGCGGTAAAAATCGCATTCACGCGCATCAGTTCGGTACCCGTATCAATCGGACCGCCGGTCCAGGTTCCAATATAAGGTGCCGGAGCAGTGGCGACCGTAGTAGAAAATGTTTTGGTCGTTCCGTCTTCGGCGGTCACCGTGTAAACAACCGGTCCGGTAAAATCCTGGGCCTGATCGGCTGAGGGGCTCATGGTAGCCCGGGGCGATATCTCTATCGTTGGAACTAGATTGGTGACAACAACTCCGAACGCAACATCGGCCTGAATGTCGGTTCCATTGATATCACCTGGAAAATTCCGATCCAGCTGAACATTTTTTCTGGCATCAAAAATGAAGGATAAGATTTCCTTTTTGCTGGATAATTCTTCCTTTTTACAGGAATTGCAAAATACTGCTCCTACTAGCAGGAACAGAGCCAGGAAGGCGCTCTTTCTAACCATGGCTAATTATTTTTTGGTTGTTACTAGCGTAACATGGCATCCTTGATGAGGATGCTGAAAAGATCGTTGAGGCTCAGGCCTGAAATGGAGGCCTGTTTGGGGACAATACTGTGCGGCGACATTCCCGGAACGGTGTTCACTTCAAGGAACCAGGGGATTTCGTCGACCAGGATATAGTCCATCCGCACTACTCCCCGGCAATCCAATAAATCATAGATCAACAATGATAGGTCTTGCACTGACCGTGCGGTCTCCGTTGAAATGCGGGCAGGAGTGATTTCGTCCGCCATTCCCGGAGTGTACTTGGCTTCGTAGTCGAAAAATTCCGTTTTACTGACAATCTCAGTTACGGGAAAGACTTCGCTCGAATTGGAGGTCTTAAAAAGACCACAGGTAACTTCTGTTCCGACCAGCAGCTTTTCAATGATAGCTTCCCGGTCTTCGCTGAGTGCCCTTTCCAGGGCAGGCAGGATTTCGCCTGGTTGATTGACTCTGGAGGTTCCGCAACTGGAACCGCCATTGTTTGGTTTGATAAAGCAGGGTAATCCGATTTGTTCGATAATACGGTTAATATCTATAGGTTGATTTTTTCGGACTAACAGGGAAGGAGAAATGTTGATGCCGGATTGCCTCAGGAACTGATTGCAATAATACTTACTGAAAGTGAGGGCACTGCTGAACGACCGGCATCCGGTGAAAGGCATTCCGATCAATTCGAAATAGGCCGGAAGAATCCCGTTTTCCCCGGGTGTGCCATGAATCGAATTGATTACCGCATCAAAATGCAAAATTTTGCCGTTTTGCTGCCAGGTGAAATTATGCCGGTTTATTGGATAAACGGTTCCGTCTTCCTCCTGAACTGTCCAGGTTTGCCCTTTGATCAACACAATCCGTGCATCAAACGTGTCCTTGTCAAGGTTAGCCAGGATGGTATTTGCACTTTTTATGGAAATATCATATTCACCGGAGTCACCTCCTGCAACAATGGCAATATTTAAAGGATTGGAGTTCATGGGTTTGCGTGGGCGCAGTTTTTCGTGCTTTCACAGTAAATATACGGATTTTTGCGAAAATTGTTTCAACGATTATTCCAGTTCCTGCGTGCGTCCGCCCAGGTAAATTCTCCATTTCCGGATTACCTCAGCCATATCCTCCGGAAGCTCCGAATTAAATTGCATCCATTCCTTGGTTGCGGGATGTACGAATCCGAGTTCTTTAGCGTGAAGGGCTTGACGGGGCAGGATTTTAAAGCAATTATCGATAAACTGTCTGTATTTGTTAAAGGTGGTTCCTTTGAGAATAATATTGCCGCCATAATCGGCATCGTTGAAAAGAGGATGCCCGATAGATTTCATGTGCACCCTGATCTGGTGGGTACGACCGGTTTCCAGTCGGCATTCAATCAGGGAAATATATCCAAGGTCTTCGAGT
>JBBQOG010000235.1:0-5827 GCA_038330665.1 Bacteroidales bacterium | reverse complement strand
GTATTTTCGGCGGTCGGATCAAATGGAACTTTACCAAATTTCTGATCGATCCGGATGGGAAACCGGTTAAAAGGTATGCTCCCTCCACCACACCGGAAAAGATCGGGCAAGAACTGGAGAATATATTACCCGGGTAATTTTCCAGTGGGACGGGTGGCAGCGATTACCCCTCTGAAATAGCCGATCGATTCCGCAATTCCCAGAAACGGGTCTTTCATGTCCTTTTCGTGTTCCAGGCTGCACACCCCGGAATAGCCAACTGCCCTGAGCATCTTTACAAAGGCCGGAAAGTCGATGACCCCGCGGCCCACTTCCAGTGAGTAACCCAACTTGGTGGTACCGGTCACATCCTTGATATGAATGTCGAAGACCCGGGTATGGTATTTTTTCAGGTCGGCTATAGGGTCCTTGCCGTTGCGGGTATCATGCCCCACATCCAGGCACATCCCGATCCGGGGGTCGAGGTCTTTCACATGTTCCCATACGTCATCTGCATCCTGGTATCGGTTCTGATCGGGACCATGCAGGTGGATGGCATAGCTGAGACCGGTTTCCCTGACTTTCTTATCCACATAAGGCAGTAATTCATAGGGCGGAACACCCACAATCAATTTCACCCCGACCTTTTTGGCATATTCGAATGCCTGATCGATTTCCTTTTCCGTATTCATATAGATCGGGCCCACGGCATAACCGGTGACCCCATTATCTTTCAATTTGGTAAGAAACGCATCAATTACGGCTTCGGTGCTGTTGATCGGAAGGTGAAAATCCTTGATGCACAGGTAATGTACGTCACATTTTCTGAGTGTTTCCAGGGTTTTGTCGATATCGAAATTGGCAAAGGTGTATCCAGCCATTCCGATTCGGAAGGATTCACCTGTTTCCGGAGCCGGCTGGGGTCCCGGACGGGTTTCCTGCTGTGCTTGTACAGTAATGAAGATTAAAAAGAGGGAGAGCAGAAGAATAATTCTATTTTTCATGATCATCGGGATATTAGCAGGACAGACCCACCGGTTTATTTCACAAAAATAGCAACCAGGTCCTGATACAGGAGGATTAATCAGCTATTTGATTTCAACACTTTGTCGGCCGCGAGCTTTCCGGTCAGGATGGAAATGGGTAATCCGGATGGACTAAAAACCCACTGTCCTGCCTGGTAAACCGAGGGAAGTGGCGTATCCACAGAACTCGCCACTTTCAACATATGGCTGACTGCGGGCATTACCGGATTGGTAAAGGCCCATCCGGTGATACCGCCACCGGTATTTCCGGTGAGTCGCTCCAGTGACATAGGAGAGGAAGAGAACCGGTCAACAATCCGGGCACTTAACCCGGGAAAAATACTTTCGTCGAGAATCCGGATAAAACTAAGTTCCAGAAATTCACGGATCTCCTCTTTCCAGCCTGAATCCTCAATTTTTTTTGCCAGCTGATATTCAAATAACAAGCTGACTATTAATCCGGTACGGTTTTCAGGAGCGAGTTCCGGATCGCGTAATACAGGGATTGCAATCTCAAAGGTGTTGAGGTTGCAAAAATCGGTGAGGTAATTCAGTATCCGTTGCTTCAGATCTCCGTTGTCCGGATCCGAGGGAGAGGCTTTTAACAATGCTTCCAATTCCCCGGATGGTATCGTGGACAGTCCGGTTTTAACGGGAGTGTAAAAGAAGTGACCGGTGCAGATATCCTCAAAATATTTCCTGGTTTCATTCACGGTCAGGTAAACAGTAAATATTGAATCCCCGCCTGCCAAATCTTTCAGGAGGGCTTTTTTTGCGGTTATTTTTTTTCGCAGTGCCGGAGAGCTGACCGTCTCAATCGGGATGCTGTTATAGAGGAGCTTCATATCTCCCGCCCATACCAACTGATTGTACTCCATACGGTTCCCCTGGTCATCAATCACGTATTTCTCTTCAGGATTCAGACTTTTAATGGTTGTCGAGGTTTTGATTACTCCTCCGTTCCGAAGAATGAACTCCTCCATTTTTTCCATCAGCACACCGGTTCCACCCTTCGGATAAAAATAATCGAGGTAGAGCCGGAAATAGCTGAGTGCGAAGGAGGTCGGGGTCTTCTGGAAAAAATGCTGTGCAATCATGTCGATTAACTCCTGGTTTTTAGTCAGTTTGGCCAGGTAATCGTTTACAGGCTCGTTGAGCTGGTTGATTTTCCGGATCGTAAAAAGGAATTTAAACAACCAGGGCAGCACCACCTTTAACAGGTATTGCTTGTCTTCGGTAATATTCATGAATGCCGGGTTGTCCAACCCATACAGAACATCCATGTAATCCATGATCTTCCGGATTTTAGAAACGATCAGGGACACATCGTCCAAATTTTCCGGGAAATGCGCTTTCAGAAAATCTTCATATTCACTAAGGCTGTTATGATCCTTCAGCTTCAGCACATTTTTCCCGATACCGACCGAAACCGGACTGGGTAACAAATCGATTTCAATGCCAAGTTGCCGTAGCATCGGTTTTACAATCCCTGAATCCTCGATGGACCGCAGTCCGGAATCAAAGAATACCTGATTCCGCCCGAAGGTATGAACCAACCCGCCCACACGGTCTTGTTTTTCAAATAGAATCACGGACCTGCCGGCTCTGGAGATATAGGCGGCGGAAGTCAGGCCCGCGATTCCACCACCTACTACGACTGTGTCAAACTTCATATAGGTTTTTCCGATCAAGGTTAAGTATTTCTTTACTGATCCGGAAGATTTCCTTTCCTTTTACGCGGTCCGTGGCGTGAGGAGCCGGAATCTCTTCGTTGGTCAGGTTGAAAAATTTCCCACTCACATTTTCCATTTCCGGCGAGGAGGCAAGGTAATAGATGGCTTCGCCTGAAATTTTCGGATCTTTTAAAGATGGCTGTACCAGGTAACGGGAATACCAATTGTACAGCTTGCCATTGTTATGTCCAATGTTGGATTTTACGGCACCGGGATGCATGGCATTAATCGTTACTCCTGTGGCTTTTAAAAGGTCGTTCAATTCCCAAACCGTCATCAGCTGGGCGGTTTTTGAAGCTCCATAACCACCCAAACCCCGGTATCTTCTTCCTTCCCAGGTGAGGTCATCCAATTTCAACCCATTGAAACGGTGCCCTTCTGAATTCACCTGGATAATCCGTGAAGGGGCGTTGGAAACCATCCTTTGCAGAAACAGGCTGGTGATCAGGAAAGAGGCGAGGTGATTCACGCAAAAAGCCATTTCATGCCCGTCGCCGGTCACCTGGCGAGTGGTCATGTGCACCCCGGCATTATTAATGAGCACGTCGATTTTCGGGTACTTGGCCAGGATACATCCTGCCGCCATGCGCACCTCATCCAACCGTGAAAAATCGGCTATAAAATAGTCGGGTTGTACTCCGGATATGGCCATGAGCTCCACTGACAATTTTTTTAGTTTATCAGGATTTCTGGCGATCATGACAATCATGGCACCAGCCTTTGCAAGCCGCACGGCGGCCTCATATCCGACTCCGGATGTGGTACCGGTTATGACACAAACTTTTCCCGTCATCGGCTCGCCCGAGAATTTTTGCGGAAGTCGCCCTGCCCGTATAAAGTCGAGCTCGGCCGGGAATTCAAATTTTTTTCGTTTCATCAACCGAATTTTTTTACAAGAAAGCGCCTGTACATTTTGCCGAATCGAGGGATATTATTGAATATGTCCCCCCAGAGGTCGTAATAATCCCGTTGCTCAAGGATCCGGCCATCCTCGCTGATCCGGAGTTTGGTTGAGCCATACATCGGCGTGCTGGGAAATTTCTTAAACATCATGGTCATGATCCATTCGAAAATAATGACATCCCCGTTTTGCGCTATCGATACGATGTCCATCTTGAGTTCCTGTGTCCGGGTGGTCAGCCGGTTGCACATCTCGGTAAATTTTTCAATTCCTTCAATGCGCTGAATGGTATCCTGAAATACAATGTCGGGGTGGTAATAGGGAAAAATATGCGACCAATCGGGTTTGCCATTCGTGTTATAGGTTTGCGACCATAGTTCCTGAACGGTTTCGATATTCATCGGTCTTAATTTTTCCATAAGTCAGCTTTTTTGAGGGTTTGCTTCATCACCTGATTCATTTCTGTATAAACCTAACACTTCAAGAATCATAAATACAAAATTTTAAAAATAATGTTTTTATTTTGACTGCCTCTTTGGGAAAAAAATGCCGACTGAGAATCTGGCTTTTTGACTAAATTGCAAAATCATTAACAGGACGGGAAAGCTCAATGAAGATTGTTATTGCGGGTTCAGGAGAGGTCGGTACGCATCTTGCGAGGATGCTGAGGGGTCAGAATCATGACATCATATTGCTTGACGAGGATCCGGAAAAACTAAGTCAGATCAGTCGTGATGTGGATTTGATGACAATCCAGGGTTCTGCGCATTCATTTGTGGATTTAAAAGAAACGGGTCTGAATAAAGCGGATCTGTTTATTGCCGTCACGCCCTCGGAAGAACGGAATGTGCTGGCCTGCTCAATGGCCACCTATCTCGGTGCCGGACGCACCATTGCCCGGATCAATAATTCGGAGTACCTGCAGGAAAGATATCGTGCCAAACTGAGGGACCTTGGCATACACGAGCTGATCTATCCGGAAAGCCTGGCCGCCAAGGAAATTGTTTCTTCGGTAAAACTCACCGGTACCCGGCAGCTATTTGAATTTTCAGGTGGAAAGCTGATTCTCATGGGTATTAAGATCAGGAGTAATGCCCCAATCGTCAACCAGTCGCTCGAAGAGCTGGCGCCGAAACTGCATAACATTGTGGCTGTGGCCATTACCCGGGATCATCTGACAATCATTCCTGATGGGCGGGATCATTTCCGGAATGGCGACATCGTTTATTTTGTGACCGACCGTTCCGGTCAACACCAGGTTTTTGAACTTGCAGGTAAAGAATTGTACGAAATCAAAAATATCATGTTCCTGGGCGGAAGCCGCATTGCTCAGAAAACCATCGAAAAATTGGGGGACAAATATAACGTCAAGGTCATTGAGGAGAGCAAAGAGCGGTGCAACCTTCTTGCCAACCGGTTCGAGCACGCCCTGGTGATCAATGGCGACGGCCGAAACATGGACCTGCTCGAAGAGGAGGGCCTGGCCAAAATGGACGCATTTATTGCCACCACCGGAAGTTCTGAGGTGAACATGCTTTCCTGTCATCTGGCCAAAACCCTGGGGGCCAAGAGAACGGTGGCGGAGGTGGAGAACCTGGCGCTGATCAGTACTGCCGAGGGCATGAATATCGGGGCCATCATCAATAAGAAGATGATCGCCGCCAGTTACATTTTCCGCTTTACCCTTAATGCTGAAATTTCGAATGTGAAATGCCTGACCTCCTCGGATGCCGAAGTCTTTGAGTTTTTAGTCAAAGCCGGAACCCGCGTCACCCTGAAGCCGATCAAGGAATTGGACTTCCCCAAAGAGGCGAAAATCGGGGGAATCATTCGGGGTGAAAACGGCCTTGTGGCCCAGGGCAACATGACCATCCACGAAGGGGATAAAGTGGTGGTTTTCGCCCTCCCGGCAGGAATTAAGAAATTGGAAAAATTATTCAAATAATTGTTGATCCGACAATAATGCTATGAATTATAAGCTTATAGCCAGATTAATCGGTGCTTTATTGTGGGTTGAGGGCATTGCCATGCTGATTGCAATGGGAATTGCCCTGATCAGTGGTGGCGACGACGTACGGGCTCTGGCCATTTCAGGAGTTATATGCCTGGTGCCCGGAGTCACCGCATTTGTCCTGACTCCGAAAGCCACCGGCAGCCTGTTTCGTCGGGAAGGTTTTTTTGTAGTGACC
>JBBQOG010000234.1:0-5829 GCA_038330665.1 Bacteroidales bacterium | reverse complement strand
GGTTATCAGTAAATCAGGGATGTTCAGATTGGACAAAGTGCCGTTTATATTTCCAGTGATCGTAACAGAGGCTTCATGGTTATTTTTAAATGGATCCACATCGGCAAGTTGGGGCACAAATGCCAGGACATCCTTAAAGTTTATCCTGCTATTTGCCAGATGTATTTCCATACCGATGATTCCCGGATCGGCAGCTAAGGAATCCAGCGATGGGTAACTGATCCGTGCATAATCCCGGATGGTTGTTCCCGGAGTTTCAAGCAAGAGATCTTTGAGTGTCACACCCGTTTCACTGTAACTGAAATCGGTTTTGAGTGTCTTTAATACAAATACATCGCCATTCTTCATGCTTCCTGCGGTTATCTGGCCCGAAATGCTATCCTTGTTGTATGAAATATTATTTCCACTCAGATTTAAGCCTGATATTGAAAGGTGAGCATAATCCATCTGGTCTTTCAGGACCGGTTTGCTGAAATCATCAAATAGGATTGAGGAATTTTCGAGATTGAGGCTTTTAAGTTTTACCTTCTGTTGATTCAGGTCGATCGACTCCACCACAACTTTTAGCTGACTCAGATCCAGGTTGGCTTTTAACTTTGAAAGCTCGTTTTGATAATCAATACTGATTTTTGAGAGATCAATCGTGCCCAAATTCAAATCCAGTTCGAAGGGTGCGTTTACGGTAGCAGCAATCTGGACCGTGCTGTCTTCTTCGATAGCCGGCTTGTTTTGAACGATCACGGCATGGAGTCCTGACAGTTGTATCACAGGTATTGAAAATTTCATCTTATCCAGATCAAAGTCGCGGAGCCGGGTTTCGAAATGATCAAACTCAACTTTGATATCATTGCCTGTCAACTCATCTTTGAAGGAAAGGCGAATCCGGTCGAGGTTGATCTTTTTGATCGAAATCTTCATCCCGGCAGTCGTATCAACCGTAACTTTTGTGCCAGCTGCCGGCTTAAATGCCTGTAGGATAAAATCAAAATTAAAAACGCTGTCGGGCAAGGTGCGATTGACTTTTGCAGTTATTCCCTGTAATTCTATCCCGTTAATCTGCAACTGATTTTTCAATAATTTCAGAAGGCTTACGTCGACCTTCAGGACCTCTCCTGACAGCAAGGTATCGCGGTTGCGATCTTCGAAATAAACCTCTTTTAGAACAATCCTCTTAGGAAGGCCTATGCTGATTTTTCCGACTTCAACTTTAGTCTGCAGCTTATTATGCAGATAAGTAACTGCCTTACCACGAGCATAATCCTGAACAGCCGGAACTTGTATTAATAGCACAAGAAGGAGAAACAGAAAGATAATGCTTCCTGTAATCCACAAAAAAACCCTGAATAGTATCTTTACGACTTTTTTCAATTCCTTTAGCTTACAGTTAAACGTTGGATTCAGTCTATTCCCGGTTTATTTGAATCGTTCCGCATCGCATCAAAGAACGGTGTTTTTCTTTCTTCAACGCACTTTACGGCATACAAATAAAGGGCAGCTGACCAGGTCTGCCAGTCCTGACCCATCGGTTTACCGTCCTGGGCTTTATAATCCAGCTCCATGAGGAATGGCTCAAAATGGTTCCGCCAGCCCACAAGGTTTCATCATCCGGATGGGCTACGATAATGGCAACATTCTCTACTTTTTTCATGCTGTTCATCTGAGTTGTCATTTGGCTAAATCCGGATGAGCATTGCCTAACTTTTAGAATCAGCTAAATTAATGCCGTGTTAAGCCCAGGCTATGCAGGTTTCTTTTTTACGAAAGGCAATTCCATTTTTACAAAGGAAGGCATGGTATCTCCCAAAAGATACCCCCAGGGTTTCAAGGGTTCGATATGGTCAAAGATCAGTTTAACAATGGCAGTCAGGGGAATGGAGATAAACATACCCGGAATTCCCCATAATGCCCCAAAAGCAAGAATAACAATAATGGAAACGAGCGCATTGATCTGGACTTTCGATGCCACAATTTTGGGGACAATATAATTGTTATCGATTAGCTGGATGATATAATAGGCCACCAGAACATATACTGCATACATGGGCGATGATTTGGTAGCCAGGGCGATGACCATTGGCATCGCCACCGCGATGATTCCGCCCAGATAGGGTATCACATTTAGCACCGCAGCCAGCACTCCGAGTAATATCGCATATTGAATACCAAGAAGCAGGAGGGCAGCAGAATTCATGACCGCCATGATGGCAGCTTCCATAATCAATCCGGTAAGGTATTTTTGAATCAGGGTTTTTATCTGTGAAATCACCTGGCTCACATGATCCCGGTTGGTATCGCCAAATAATTTACGAAAAAACTCAAGAAGGAGGGGTTGGTAAAAAAGGATCATAAAAATATAAACCGGGATTAAGAATATGACAACCAACCCGTTTCCCACGTTAATAAGAGTGGTCCCAATATCGGAACTGCTTGTATTAATGAGTTCATGCATGGTTTTTGACATCCATGCATTTATTTCCTTCGGACTGATATCCAGATTTTGCGAAGTCCAGTTGACCATCTGATCCAGGATAGCAGCAAATTTTTCAACCAGTGCAGGCCAGGTTTCGGTAAACTTGCTTATTTGCGAAATCAGAAATGAGGCAAAAGCAAAAATAATTAAGGTGGTCAGAACCATAGAAACAATTATCGACAATAGTCTGTTAATCCTATGCTTGGTTAGGAAATTGACAACGGGATGAAGTAAAATGGCAATAATGGTTGCAAAAATGACCGGAACAATGATTGCCCGGCCAATATACAGCATGGAAAGCAAGGCAAATATTCCAATAAAAAATAGCCAAAGGCCTGCGGCGAATGGAAATTTAGAAGAGGTATCGGGTAGTGCTTTCAACTAATTCTATCTTTTTTTCTGAAAATTCCCTGGAGAATTCGCTGTCCAACAAATCCGAGTATACCGGAGTTTTTTGTTATCAAAGCAGTAAATCCGAATTGAAGCAGACCTCCTACTAATCGGGAAAGTGGAGATTTAAAAATTACAAGGGGTCTCACCCTTGAACGCGCAAAGCTTAGCTGCTCCTTCAGCAATACAGCCTGTTCCGTTTGCAGGTATTCCAATTGCCGGATCGCACTTTGTAGTTCTTTGGAGGTTTCTATGTATTGCATTGAATTCTATTTAAGTACCTTTTTAATAAGATGATCGCCAAACAACCGCTTAATCAAGGGTCGAAGAAGCAGGGTCACCACCCCGATGAGACCATAAAATGCAGCAAGGATGAGGAATCCGTACCAAGATTTGCCAAGTATTTCTCCTAGCCAGATAGCCGCTCCAAGAGATCCCATCAGTAACGAAATGGAGAAAATGAATAGGGCAATAAAACGGGCGGCGAGTGAGGATACCGCCTGGGTTGCCTGATTAATCGCCTTGAGTTTTATTAATTCAAAACTGGTTTTGGCATATTCAGTAACTCCTGTTAACAGGGAATCAAGCAGATTTTCTCGTTCTTCCATGATTTGCATTTTATGGTCTTTTGAACAGGGGGCCGTAAAGCAGAAATTATTAACCCTTTGCTGATTTCAGGTCTTTTTCAACTTTCTCAGCAGTGTGTTTAACTTTGTGAAACTCATCCTTTATCGTTTCAAATTTGTCATTTACAACCTCAATAAAGTCATTGAATTTATCGGTAATATCCGCAGCATAATCCTGACCCATGTTTGAGATTTTTTTACGGGTACGGGAACCTTTTTCCGGGGCAAATAAAATTCCTAACACTGCACCGGCGGCGAGGCCTGCCAATGCGCCTAAAACAATTTTTCCTGAGCTCATAATTTAATTATTATATAGTTAATACGTTTTAAAAGTATCACCGGATAAATTTCACCAGCGACCTCTGTCACCCCTTATCAACCTCAGCAATATTGCAATGACTGCGATTACCAGAAGGACATGGATGACGCCTCCAACATGAAATCCAACTAGTCCTATCAGCCATGCGATGACTAATATGACGGCTATTACATAAAGTAGATTTCCCATGATCGATAATTATTGATTTTTATGTTTTTTTATCTATCAAAGGTCATGATTGCAGGCCTTTGATGCCTTACACAATTTCAGGAATAATTTACATGATTCTCACCTTTTAAAAGGAGAAAGGGGTGGTGTTCCTCATTTCTGAGACACCCCCCCTTAAACCAAACCTAAACCTACCTATGGGAAGGGCTTTGAATCCCTTCTTGCCTAATTAATTATTATTTTTCTTACGATCTTTTGATCAGCGTTGCTGAAAATAACAAAGTAAAATCCGTTTGCTAGGGTCCCCTGAAGGTTGATGCGCTCATCGAGCTTACCTCCGGTTGTTTGCAAATTGGTACGACGGTAAATCTTTTCACCCAGGATATTCACAATCTCTAAATTGAAAACCTGATCCGTCGGGTTGCTGATTGAAACGGTAAAATTACCATCATTTGGAACCGGATATATCGAGAATGAAGATTCCAAAGGATTATCTGATACTCCCGTATAGCATGAAGCGGTAATCAGAACGAACACCCTGTTGGAGCCCAGCGAAGGACATCCGTTGAGTGTTGCTGTAGTCCAATACCAACCGGTTTCGGTTGCGGTATAGGTTTGATCGTTGGCTCCTTCAATTGCCATACCATCCTTATACCACTGATTTCCAACAGCAATATTGCTTGATAACTGATGCAGGCTGCAGTAGTAGGTTACTTCAGGTGTTACCGGAATAGGATTGACGGTGACATAATATGGCGCTGATGGCAAACCAATTCCATACGTATTTTGCCCGGCAACGGTGATATTACCTGAAACTGCGGTGGCACTGAAATCAACAGTGATATTGGCCGTCCCTTCGCCGGAAGCAATCCTGGCTCCTGCCGGAAGTGTCCAAACATAGCTAAAAGCGTTTAAAATCGACTCGGTAGTAAACGTAACTCCGCTCTGTCCGGCGCATACCTTAGCCAAACCGGTAATCAATCCGCCCGGATTCGGTACGAGTGTCACGATAAGATCATATACAGTATCATCCGTGGCTGAACAACCAAATTCATTGTCATAATTCACTTTTACCCATTGTGGACCTGCCTCAAACCAAATAACTAATATCTGGTAGGTTCCCTGACCGCTGGTAATCATTCCACCTGAAGAAATGGTCCAATGATAATTGGTTTTCCCGGCTTCGGTATAAAAAGCATCTTTGTTACACTCAAAGTTTCTCATGATCGTGGGAACCGGCCTGACATTCACGGTGACTTTGGTCACCGCTGAGGTGGCTGAACAACCGAAAACATTGGTAACGGTCACCGAATAATTTCCGGCTACCTTAACCGTAATGCTTTGAGTGGTGGCTCCGGTCGACCATAAATAACTGGATCCCAAACTGGAGGCAAGAATCACGGAATCGCCCTGGCAAAAAGTGGTGGGGCCATTCGGGGTGATCGTAGCAACCGGTATCGGACTAACGACAACGGCTGTTACTGTTGATATTTCAGAACATCCGGTATTGTTGATCACAATAACGGTATAGTTGCCTGAAGTATTTACAAGGATGCTTCGTGTAGTGGCACCTGTCGACCACAAGTAACGGTCACCCACGCTGGCAGTAAGAGTTACGGAGCCTCCCGTACAAAATGATAACGGGCCGCTCGGAGTAATAATAGATGGTGGGATTGGATTAACTACAACCGGTGTGATGATTGAAGTGGCTGAACATCCGAAACTATCGGTAATGGTAACACTGTAATTCCCTCTATAATAAACAGTAATGCTGGGCGTTGTCGCCCCGTTCGACCACAAATAGCTGGTTCCTGTGCTGGCTGTCAGCACCACGGAGTTGCCAAGGCAAAAAGTGG
>JBBQOG010000233.1:0-5877 GCA_038330665.1 Bacteroidales bacterium | reverse complement strand
CCTGCATGGGGCTGTGACAAAAAGGCAAAAGGCAGGAGGCAGAAGGCAAAAATTGGTAAAAAGAAAAAAAAAAAAAGTGATAATCGCTACATTGCCAATTTAATACAAATTCAACTTGATTCTTATTTCCTATCTCTTAAGACTAATTTTTGCCCTTTGCCCTTTGCCTTTTGCCTTTTTGTCACAGCCCCATGCAGGGGGTGGATACCGGAAGAAAGTGGGATGACACCGCCCCGATCAAGCCTTTGTGCCTCATACGCTCTTAAATATTAACTTTGCACCGTAATTTTTATTCAGATATGGAAAAGCCTGATCAGACAAAAAGATATCTCAAAATATTCTGGCTCACATTTGGCGGGGGGGTGTTGTTCATTTTTCTATTTTTTACCATGATTTCATGGGGATGGCTGGGGTTTATGCCTTCGTTTGATACGCTGGAAAATCCGAAACTGATCGAAGCTACGCAGGTGATTTCGGAAGATGGGGTTCCGCTGGGGGCCTTCTTTTCGACCGATGAAAACCGGGAGATTGTTCCCTACAACAAGATCAGTCCGTATATGATTGAGGCCATCATATCCATTGAAGATCAGCGATATTACAAACATTCCGGAATCGATTTTTTAGGATTGATGAGGGTGATTGTAAAAAGTTTGATTCTGCGGCAGGATACCGGAGGAGGAAGCACCATCACCCAGCAGCTGGCCAAAAACCTGTTCCCGAGGGAGGATTCACTGGGAAAAATCGGCTTTGCCGTACGAAAGTTTCGCGAGTGGGTGATCGCCGTGAAACTTGAAAAAACCTTTACCAAGGAAGAAATTCTTGCGCTTTACCTGAATAAGCTCAGTTTTGTCAATAATGCCCAGGGCATTCAAACCGCCTCCTGGGTCTATTTCAACAAGGATGCCAGCCAGCTGGAGATTCAGGAAGCCGCCATGCTGGCGGGGATGGTGAAAAATCCTTCCTTATACAACCCGATACGCTTTGGACTGAAAAATACCCTGCCCCGGCGGAATACGGTTCTTGACAAAATGCGCGACCGGGGCTTTGCCGATGCGATGACCATTGAAAAAGCCAAGGCCATGGACCTGAGCCTGAACTATCACCGGGTAGATCACAAGGTAGGCCGTGCCACTTATTTCAGGGAGTACCTCCGGGGAGTCCTGATGGAACGCCGGCCATCCAATCCGGAACGGGCAGCGGCCTGGGATGCCAACCCCCTACGCGGTTTTTGCATCAAACACCTCAAAATTGACGGTACACCGTATAATTTATACCGCGACGGGCTTCGGATTTACACCACCCTTGATTCCCGGATGCAGCAGTATGCCGAAGAAGCAGTGGTCGAACATCTGAAAACGGATCTGCAACCCACGTTCGATCGTGAATTGCGCCGTTTGAGGCGAACGCCCTATTCCAATACAGCTTCGGATGAAGAAATTGCCGGCTCAATGAATGCCGCTATGGGCTGGAGCGAACGGTACCGCGTACTGAAAAAGGAACAAAACCTGTCGGATGCCGAGATTAACAAATTGTTCAATACCCCTACCCCGATGTCGATTTTCAGCTGGAAGGGTGTGATTGATACCGTGATGACCCCGATGGATTCCATCCGCTATTACAAGCGGTTTCTGCGATCGGCCTTTATGGCAATCTCCCCTCAAACGGGTTATGTAAAAGCGTATGTGGGAGGGCCCGATTACCGGTATTTCCAGTACGACCAGATCATGCAGGGCAAGCGGCAGGTGGGATCGATCTTCAAGCCTTTTGTATACACGGTGGCCATGGAAAACGGGATCTCTCCCTGTTTTGAGGTCCCCAACGTGTCGGTGAGTTTCACCGGCAATTTCAATGGAGTGGAAGGGAATTCATACGAACCCCAGTTCTCGGATGCCAAAGATCTTGATGGTCAGATGGTCACCCTGAGAACAGGCCTTTCCAAATCGCTGAACCAGATCTCTGCCTGGGTTATGAAACAATATAATCCGGAAGCTGTAATCGAAGTGGCACGAAAGGTGGGGATCAAATCGGAGATTCCTCCGGTGATCCCGATTTGCGTGGGGGCAGTGGATCTGCCGGTTTACGAGGTTGCCGGAGCCTTTACCGCATTTGCGAATAAAGGAATCTGGGTGGAACCGATTATGGTGACCCGTATCGAAGACAAAAACGGAAATGTGCTGGCCACGTTTAATACGCACGAAGAGGTGGCCATGAGCGAGGAAACAGCCTATAAGATGTTATATATGATGCAGGGGGTAACCAGCTCGGAAGGTACCGCCCGGCGGTTGAGAAACAAATATCAGTTTACCAACCCCATCGCGGGTAAAACCGGCACCACCAACCGGTATGCCGACGGATGGTTCGTGGGCATTGTGCCCAATCTGATTGGGGCCGTGTGGACCGGTGCCGAAGATAAAATGGTGCACTTTACCAATCCGGATAATGGACAGGGTTCCAACATGGCTTTGCCGATCTGGGCCCTTTTTATGAAGAAAGTTTATGGAGATCCCACATTGAGCGTTTCGCAGGAACCGTTTGAGCGTCCGCTGCATATGTCGGACGCCCTGAACTGCGAAGATATGTCGCCTAAACTGGGAAAACCGGAAAAAAGGAAAAAGTCAGATTTCGACGATTTCTAAACGAACAGCTCTTTCAACAGATCGCCCAGGTGGCGGACCGGCACCATTTCAATCGGGAATCTCTTCAGGTCGATCCCCTTCTTATTGAAAGCGGGAACAAAAATCTTTTTAAACCCGAGCCTTCCGGCCTCAGCCAGGCGGTTTTCGATACGGTTTACCGGTCGGGCTTCTCCGGAAAGGCCAATCTCACCGGTAAAGCAGAATTGCTGATCCAGCGGAAGATTTTTATCAGAGGAGAGTATCGCGGCGACCACGGCCAGATCCGTAGCCGGATCGGTAATCCGCAATCCCCCGGCCATATTCAGAAATACATCCTTGGTTGCCAAACGAAACCCTGCTCTTTTTTCCAAAACAGCCAGCAACATATTCAACCGCCGGGGATCAAAGCCAGTGGTAGACCGCTGTGGGGTGCCATAAACCGAAGAGCTGACCAGTGCCTGTGTTTCCAATAATAGAGAACGCTGGCCCTCCATGGAAACAGAGATGGCATTGCCGCTAAGTGAAAGATCCCGGTTGGCCAGCAAGAGTTCCGACGGGTTGGTAACCTCGCGCAGGCCTTTTGAATTCATTTCAAAAATGCCCAGTTCGTCGGTGGAACCGAAGCGGTTCTTGCTCGACCGCAGGATCCGGTACTGGTGGTGCAGGTCGCCTTCGAAGCTGAGCACGGTATCCACCATGTGTTCGAGCACTTTCGGGCCGGCCAGGTTTCCCTCTTTATTGATATGGCCGATGAGGATCACCGGTGTTTGCGTTTCCTTGGCAAATTTCATCAGGTCGGTGGCACATTCCCGGATCTGGCTGATGGTGCCTGCCGATCCGTCGACCCGCTCGGTGACCAGGGTTTGAATGGAATCCACAATCAGCAGCTCAGGCTGAAATTCATCCAGTTGTTTAAGCAGGTTTTCCAGGGAGGTTTCGCTCAGCAGGTAAAATCCCTCGTGATCGTCGCCGATCCGTTCGGCACGAAGTTTCAGTTGCTCCAGGCTCTCCTCTCCCGAAACATATAAAATCTTTTTATTTTTCAGCCGGAGGGCCATCTGCAGCACCAGAGTCGATTTGCCGATACCCGGCTCCCCGCCGATCAGTACCAGCGATCCCGGAACCAGTCCGTCGCCCGTTACCCGGTCGAACTCCCCGATCCCGCTTTTGATCCGCTGAAAAGCCAGTCGCTCGATTTCCGGCAAGCGTCTGGGGGCAGAATGAGTAACTGATTTTGGCTTGCCCGGACGGCTTGCCTTCATCACCACCTCCTCCACATAAGTATTCCACTCCCCGCAACTCGGACATTTGCCGATCCACTTGGGTGCGGTGGCACCACAGTTTGAACAGGAGAAAATTGTTTTGGGAGGCATCGCGCTGATGTGATGATTAGATGATGTGATGATTAAATTAGCGACCGTAGGGAGCCAATTAGCGAGCGTTAGCGAGCATAATTAGTGAGCGATAGCGAACATATTTAGTGAGCGATAGCGAACATATTTAGCGAGCGTCAGCGAGCATATTTAGTGAGCGATAGCGAACATCTTCACCGAACCAGCCTATTGGTTGCCGTATCCGGGAAAACCAGCGAAGGTTTAAATGTTTTTGCTTCTTCAAAATCCATGGAGGCATAAGAGATGATGATTACCACATCTCCCACCTCGGCTTTGCGGGCGGCGGGTCCATTGAGGCAAATGTTGCCCGAACCACGCACTCCCTTAATCACATAGGTTTCAATGCGTTCCCCGTTGTTCACGTTCACGACCTGAACCTTTTCATGTTCTATGAGGTTCGCGGCGTCCATCAGGTCCTCATCAATGGTTATGCTCCCCACATACTGAAGGTTTGCCTCCGAAATGGTGACCTTGTGAATCTTTGATTTACAGACTTCTATAAACATTTGTTCCCTTTATAACCGATGCAAAGTTAAATAAAATGATAATCGGAACGCATTTAACGGAATTTTGGCCGGAATTGTTCACATCCGGGTGCAAATTTTGCAGAAAGAAATTCTCATTTGCAGGTATCAATCAGGGACCTGAACTTCAAATCTGGTTCCGGATTTATATCTGCATAGGATTTCGCAAGCGTGATGACTACCGGCACGCCGGGCAGGATATCCATATAATTATCAGAAAAAATTCCGGCCCGACCTTTCCAGGTCACTACCAGGTTTTTTACCAGTTTGTCGGCAGTCAGGGTCAAGATCCAGCCAGCAGCTGTTTCCCCGATCGTGTGTTTCAGGTTGGCCGGTTCGAGGATCAGGTCTTTTGGCTTGACCAGGTAAAAGGGTTCCGACGAGATTTCACGGTCATTGGTAACCAAGGTGGCCAGAATTAGAATTCTGCCGGCCGGCTGGTCGCCCAGGAGTTGCGGAACCGACAGTGATAATGGTACCGAGCTGCTCAGCGGACCGATGGTGACCGGTTGCTTTTGTTCAAAAACCGTTTTCCCTTCAAGAGTAATGGATTGAACCCACAAAGTTCCGGTAACCGGAATGGTTAGATCGGAGACCACATAAAAATCAATCGACTCCTTATTTTTATGGGGAAGAATTACCAGCGGTTCGTAAGCTTTCCTGACGAAATAGTGAAGGGCCTTATAATTCCGGTAATAATCAGTCGATGACCAGCTGGCCACCGGCCAGCAATCGTTGAGCTGCCAGTAAAGGGTTCCCATACAATAGGGTTTGTTTCGCCGGTGGGCGCTGATAGCCATGGTGATTCCCTCTGCCTGAAGCAATTGGCTTACATACAGAAAGTCAGGAAACCCCTTTGGGATCTTATAATCCGCTTCCATATATTCCCGGATCCGGAGATTACCGATACCGCTGCGCTGGTGCGAGCTCATCACGGGAGATTCGATATCCTCGTCGCCGGGCAGGGTATATTTTTTTACAGCCTCATATTCTGGAAACGATTGAAATCCGTATTCGCTCATAAAGCGGCTGATATACTTATCGAAATCCTCGAACGGATGTTTCTGGTGCCATACTCCCCAGTAGTGATTATCGCCCGATCGGGTTTCATTTGTGGCCAGTACACCCATGCCTGCGCTCGGCGATGAGTGCCAGTAAGGGATTGATGGGGTCAGCTCTTGTACCTTATTGGGGAGGATCTGGTGGAAAATGGTATCGTACGCCTGCCAGATCATTTCACGCTGGGGCTCGGTAAACTGCTGTTTCCAACCCCATCCTGCATTCTCCTGATAAGGGCCCCATGCAGCCTCAATCTCATTGTTCCCGCACCAGAGAGCAATCGCG
>JBBQOG010000232.1:0-5927 GCA_038330665.1 Bacteroidales bacterium | reverse complement strand
GCGTACCGCGCCTTCGAGCTGTTGCACCGCCTCGGCACCGACCGTCTGCTTGTCGATGGATTGCATGAAACCGTGGATGCCTGGGTCGTTCGTCAGCCAGCGGCCGTGACCGTGCTGCTCGCCAATCATGCGCTGCCGCGTCATCCCATCGAGACGCAGCAGGTCCATATCCGGCTGACCGACGCGCGCGCACCGCGGTGCGCGTACGTCGAGCGCATTGATGAGGATCACGCCAACGCCAAGCGCCTCTGGCGCGAGATGGGCGAACCGGACTACCTGAGCGCAAGCGAGGTGGAGCGCCTCCAGGCGGCGTCTCGCCTGGCGCAGGAGCCCCAGGGCTGGACCTCCGAAGATGAATTGATCAGGGCGATGAAAATAAAGACGGAAAAAATCAGGCTGAACCAGTAGGGTAACTCACCGATTCCAAGCAATCCGTGAAAAGTGGCAATCCGGACATCTGCAAAAACAATAACCAGTAATGCCGCAACCCCCTCTGAAATAATTTTTTTCAGCCAGCCCAGATTGACAAGATCATCCTTTAGTCCTATAAAAAAGATAATGATCAGTGCGGCAAAAAGAAATTTGAACTCACCAAAAGCGTCGTTTCTCATCCAGATCAGGGTGCCCAGGCAAATGGCACCAAATATCGCAACTCCGCCGAGTGCGGGGACCTGACCGCTATGACTGGTACGGCCATTGGGGACAGCGCCCAACTTCTTTGCCCGTGACACCTTAACGATTGGGGGAATCATCAGGAGGGAGACCAGAAAACCCGTCAGAAAACTGAAGATAACGGGGTAATCTGGAAGGAGGTTAAACATAGGGGGGGTGATTTGGTGACACAAAGATAGTAAAAATTCGATTTATTTTTGGGGTTTAGCCTTTAACACCCGTGAAGGTAAAGAGACTCAGTATCCTGTACAATCAAATTGAGCAGATTGCTTGGATATTCATGTAACCTGCAGGTTATTGCTGTTAACCTGCAATTGGTCCTTCCCACCGGATCCTTCTACATTTTCTGATCCAGACCTTTGCCGGTCTCGATATGCTCAAAATTAGGGATGAGGTGCGATAATACCTTTACAATTTCAGCCTTGGAAATACCCGGTTTATGCAGGGTTTCCTCAAGCAGGCCTGTAACCATCCTGATCTCTTCGATGGTGCGGCGCGGGGCATTTTTAATGATACCCAGTGAACTGTGCGTATTCAGGTCCACTTCCTCCTCTTCCGTACTGAACTCTTCGTATGCTTTTTCACCAGAAGTATCGGACTCGAAAAAATAGACGGGGTAGGAGGAGCGGTCGGGTGTGTCCTCGCGCGAAAAAAAGTTCCTTGCTTCTTCTTCAGTCTTGCAAAGGACCGGTTTAAACCCTTGTTCCTTCAAAAACGCAATGGCTATTTCCGAAAAAGTCATCATGCTCTCTTCAGCCAGTTTCGGAAAGAATATCTCGCCTGATTGGCCCAATATGCAGGCAAGCAGACAAATTTCACCGGACTCATCAGGCGAAACAAAAAAGCGTTTCACATCGGATGGGGCCGATAATGGTTGATTTTTCATCATCCGGTGTACGAATCCATCGGGCAGGCTACCCTGCGAGAAGGCCACATTTGCAAATCGTGCGGTGGTGATGGGGAAAATACGCGAATAGGCCATAATCACCTCTTCCATGATCTTTTTGCTGGCACCCATGATATTGACCGGATTGGCCGCCTTATCGGTGCTTACACAAAAGAAATGTCGCGGAGGAGTGAGGGTCAGAAGGTTAAGCAGCTTTTCCGCTTTTATTACATTGTTTTCAAGTAGTGCAGTGATCGAATATTCATCTTTTTCGGAACGTACATGCTTATGGGCGGCGAAATTGGCAACGATCTCAAATGGCCCTTCATTTTTAAGAATTCTTTCAAAAACAGGATCTCCAAAATTCACCGGATAGGTTTTGTATACGTCTGGAACCTTCAACCCATTGGTGCTCCGCAAATCACGGGTCAGTTCGGTAAGGCCGTTTTCACTGATATCAGCGACGACCAGTTTGGCGGGTCCATACCGCAACAACGCTTTAATGTAGGAGGATCCTATCGTTCCTGCCCCTCCGATCACCAGGGCCGATTTACCCCTGATTTCATTTAATAGGGTCTGGTGATTCTGCTCCAGGTCACGGGCAAACAAACTGTTTTCACGATGCGTAATATTCTTTGCGATAAAGGAATTGATGTCGAAAAGCATAGTTTTTAGGTATCAGTGTGATGGCGGGCTAAAGATAAATGTTTTCCTTAAAACTCTAATCACCTCGGATCGGGTCTCCTTTTAACAAACGGGTCGTTCACCTTCTTTAGTATAGCCTGCCCGTCAGTGCCGTCGATTCTGATAATCTTCCCGATAAAATATTGGGCCAAATAATCCTATCTTGGTTTCAAATTCCAAGGCCACACTGATGGATGTTCTGCTGATTTACCCGCACGACGGTTTACGCTTTTTCCAGTCCATGGTTCCATTGGGCATGCTGAGCATCGCCACCGTAGTCAGAGATGCGGGATACTCAGTTAAAGTGCTCGATCTGAATCATTACCGGGGTAAAATCAGTAGGGATTTGAACGGGTGGCAGCCGCGTATTGTCGGAATTGGTGGAACTACCCCTTCCCGTATTAAGAGTTTCCGGATCGCACAAACCATCAAAAAAGTTTGTCCGGATGCTATAGTCGTTTACGGCGGTTTGCACGCCACGTTTACTGCCGAAGAGGTACTCGGATCTATTAAAGAAATCGATTATATCCTGATGGGTGAAGGAGAGCTCGCATTTAAATCGTTCTGCGACCGGCTTCTTAAATCAGCAGGGAAAGGCCTGGAGAATATTCCCGGTTTGGCCTATCGCATGCAGGGAAAAGTTATACAGAATCCGGCAAAAAGGATTGATGACCTTTCGGTCTTACCCATTCCGGACCGCAGCCTGCTATCTGGAGATTACCGGTTGGATATGGATTTTATTCCGGGAATTGCCGAGCCCATCGTTACCTCACGTGGTTGTCCTGCGATGTGTAACTTTTGTTCGGCATCGCGAATGTTCCCCGGTGGGGTGCGTTACCGGCCAATGGACCAGGTGCGCGAGGAGATTACCCTACTTTTGGAAAGAAGAAAATTTGAAGGACTGAAAGTATTCGACAGCACTTTTACCGCCGGTCGTGATCATGTGATCCGGTTTTGCGAGATGGTGAAGCCCTTTAACCTGAAATGGGAATGCGAAATCCGGGCAGACACCGTTGATTACGATTTGCTCAAAACCATGCGCGATGCCGGATGCTACTATGTTAATATGGGCCTCGAAAGTTCAGACGATGACCGACTGAAAAAAATTGCAAAAGGGATTAGTACAGAACAGGCGTTGCAGGTAATGGCACATTGCCGAGAACTTGGAATCCTTATCAAGGTCTTTTTTACCTTTGGACATCCGGGACAAACCTATGCCGATTGTAAAAAGGATATCCGGTTTATCAAGGAACATAGGAATAGAATCGATTTTTATGCCGTGACTTCGGGATTAAAGATATACCCGGGAACCCGGCTCGAAAAAGAGGCCCGTCAGAATGGTTTTCTTCCGAAGGATTTTTCATGGGTGACTTCCCGGCCTTCCTGGCGAAACTTCTTGTTGCTGGAGACCTCGAATACTTTTATTCTGTTCCAGAAAAAGCTGGGAGTTCTCAGGCTTTTGCAGGTGGTGCTCATATTACTTTTTGCAGGATTGTATTCAAGCCCTGAATTCATGCGAAGAATGATCGTGGAAAATCTGAAATTAATTTTCCGAAAATGAACCGATCGTTATATTTTTAACAAATATTTCTGGTCTGATTAAAATTTATAAACACACTGATATGACAAACTTATTAAAAGGCACAAAAACTGAGCAGAACCTGCTGAAATCATTCGCAGGTGAATCGCAGGCAAGAAATCGGTATGAATTTTTTGCCAGTGTTGCAAAAAAGGAGGGTTATGAGCAGATTGCCGCCATTTTTATGGAAACTTCGCTTCAGGAAAAAGAACATGCCAAACGCTTTTTCAAGTTTCTGGAAGGGGGAATGACCGAAATCAACGCCATGTATCCGGCCGGTGTAATCGGTACTACCATGGATAACCTCAAAGCCGCGGCCGAAGGGGAGCATGAGGAATGGACCGACCTTTATCCGCAGTTCGCGGAGACCGCCAAGGAGGAAGGATTCCCGGAAATTGCAGTGGCTTTTAAAATGATTTCCAAGGTGGAGGCTGAACATGAGAGAAGATATCTGAAATTATTGCAGAATCTTTCAGAAGACAAAGTGTTTGTAAAAGACGGTAAGGTTTGGTGGAAATGCCTGAACTGCGGATATGTGTATGAATCGGCTAAAGCACTCGAGAACTGCCCGGCCTGTCAGCACCCCAAAGCCTATATGCAGGTGAGGGAAGAAAATTATTAGCAGAACAATCCCCCTGATCGGTTTGATTGCAATCATTACGGTTGGCTCCTACACAACCGGACAGATGGATGGGCGAAGCGATATGCATATCGATAAGCTGGGCTCTATGTAATAAAATATAAGCTGGTTTATTTATGATTCTGAACGTGCCAAATTTTCAAAACGGGAATACCTGTTGCCTAAGGCACTTCCCTAAAGGCAAATCAAGAATTCTCGTATTGCCTTTCTCTCGCAAGCAATTTACTTTTACGCCAATACTGATTTTTGAGCAAAATGGTAAAACGGTTAAAATTGGTGCTATTGTTTAGCTGCCTGATCCCCTTATGTTCCGTAGGGAATGCCCAGGAAAATTCAGGCTCAGCGAATAGTGGTAAGAAACTGAAATTAAATCTGGGCGCTGATCTGGTGAGTAGATATGTCTGGAGAGGAACCGACTTCGGGAACTCACCAGCGATACAACCAACCCTTTCCCTGTCTGGAAAAAATCTGGAGATCGGCTGCTGGAGCTCGGTTTCCACTAACAATTCATTGCGGGAAATCGATCTGTTTGCAATTTACTCCATTCGGAATTTTTCGCTCATGGTTACCGATTATTATGTTCCGGAGACCAATGGATTACCCGCTGCACCGGATATCCGGTATTTTGCGTTTAACGACAAAAATACCGCCCACAGCCTTGAGGCTTCTTTGCAATATAAGGGAGACGAGAATTTCCCGATCTCCCTGATTGGAGGGGTATTCGTGTATGGCAATGATAAACGCTGGGGATACGATTCCAGCAAAGACAGTACGTCCGCGACCTACTATTCGACCTATTTTGAGGCGGGTTATACTCTGGTTTTACAGGATAATAACCTGGACTTCTTTGTTGGAATAACACCAGGTGCCGGTGCTTACGGTCCGCGTGCGGGTTTCGTGAATCTGGGAATTACGGCATACCGTACCATCCGGATTTCAGAAACGTTTGAATTGCCGGTGAAAGGCTCCCTGGTTCTCAACCCACAGGCTTCCAATGTGTTTTTTGTTCTCGGAATCACGATTTAAGGAGTCCTTGATGAAGGTATTGCAGAATTAATTTCGATATTTATATCGACCGATTGTATTCCGTAATCCTTCTCAAAATGAACAAAGCAAGACTCCTCTCTATTATCCTGTTTTGGGTTTTTTATCAGGCTAACGGACAGTTCCAGTATAGTGCGGTGAACCTGGCTGACGGAAGTGTGCTCTGCAACACCACAACAACTACCATTACAACGATCGACAGTAAAGTCATTTCCCGGACAATAACCCAGGCCAGCTTTACCACCGCACTGAAAATTCTATTCTATCATAATGACGAAGATATAGATCGGTTTAATGCCAAGAAGCATCCGGAGATATCTATGCCTCATATTGCCTCGGCAAGCAATTTTTCGAGACCGCTGCACGAGGATGAAAAGCTTGCCACTGCAAAGATCCCAAGATTTGGAACCCAATTAACCTAT
>JBBQOG010000231.1:0-5940 GCA_038330665.1 Bacteroidales bacterium | reverse complement strand
CATAAATCGGAATTCCCCAGGTCGACAGACCTACTCCGGCGTTGAACTGCAGCCTGCCCTGGTCAAGTTTGGCTTCACCGTCGTTTTGTCCGAATGAAAACATCACCATCGAAAGTGCAACAATAGTCAAGGCAATTTTCTTCATAATAAAAAAGTTTAGGTTCCTACTCATCTGGCTTTTCGGTTTCGCCCCGTTTGGTGTGTGGTTACTGGACTCCACTTCGACAAAAGTAACTAATCAGGAAAAATTATCTGTTAAAATTTTGTTACTAAAATCCCGTAAGGCCGCAGGTTTATCACTGCTTTATCCATCCTGCATCCCAAAGGTTCCGACACTAAAACCTGATTTTCGGAAAATTGTTCATTATTCTCCATGATTACCTGCTGTGAAGTGCCGGTAAGATTAATCACAACCAGGATTCTTTCAGCATCCAGACTTCTGATAAACGAAATAACTCCCGGATTGTCATTCGGTAAAACACTTAATTCCCCGGCGGAAACTGCCGGACTTTCCCTGCGGAGTAATATCAGCTTTTTGTAAAAGTTCAGCAGCGAATTCTGGTCGGCCACCTCTTCCTCGAAAGAAATCCCGTCGTTTGGCTTTCCATTCCGGTTTTTCCACCAGGGGCCGCTGTCCTTATACCAGTAGGCCATTCCTTTGCCTTCAGCTGAGCGGTACCAATCAAAAGCTTCACGGCGCGGAATATCATTTCCGTCAGTAGACCCTTCAAATTTTACTCCCTTCATCCCCAACTCCTGACCGTAATAGATCAGGGGTATGCCTTTGAGCAACAGATTAAGTGCAGCTGCAACCTTTTCCCTGGGCAGTGATCCGTTCATCCTCGAAGCGAACCGGTCGAGATCATGATTCTCGATGAAAATCAGCTGATCCTTATCTGCCGGTGTCAGGAGCATGGTGGAGTCGATCTTGTTGACCAGTTGCTTTTTATCCATGGAATTGATTGCCAGTGCATCCTGGAATGCGAACAAATAATCCAGATCTGCCTTGTCGAAAATTTCCGTCCCATAGCTTGCCCAGTCGGCCTGCTCCCCGATGATCCGGATAGCCGGGTTCACTGAGCGGAGCTCATTAAAAAGAGGTTTCCAGAATCCGGTGTACAGATTCCTGAGCTTACCCATGTTATCCAGGTCATCCATGATATGATCGATACGGAAGCCATCCACTCCGTCGTCGAAACGGCCATCCTGATCCGGATCCACAAAAAAGCGGTATAGATGATTGAAATAGGCCGAAACCGCGGGCTGGTATAAATCGGCCATATTCAAATCCCTCTTTTGGCCATCATAGGAGGAAAGTTGTCCCCATAGGGTTCCCTTGATCTGGTATTCAGGATGATTCAGAAACCAGTCGGAACCCTCGGTTACATATTGCGTTTCCATATCCAGGTAGAATTTCATCCCCCTTTTATGTATTTCCCGGATCAGGGCTACCAGATCCTCCATGGTGCCATATTCGGGGTCAATTTTCTGATAATCAGTGGGGAAATAATTGTGATAAAAATCGGATTCATAAAGCGGGAGGGTCAAAATCGAGGTCACACCCAGATCCTGCAGGTAATCGAGTTTCTGCCTCAACCCGTTCAGATCGCCTATGCCGTCCCCGTTGCTGTCATAAAAACTCCGCACCAAAACATAATATATCAATTCGTTATCGGGCTTCCCGTTGTAAAAAACCAGGTCCTTCTGTGAATATTTTTCCTTCGATACCGGAAAAACAACCTCCTGATCAAACACTTTGCCCGATCGGATCAGGCGGAAGGACCCTTTGGATCCGCTCAGACCTTCCGCTTTCACGATATATTTTTTCCCGATCAGCTCATCACTGATGATTTTCAAACCTGTGGAGGAATCACCTGGCTCCGGATGATGGACCAGGGGAAGCACGGAGATTCCGCCGGAATGCGCCACCTCGATACGACTTTGCTCTGCGGCAATTAATTCAATGCTGATACCTGCGGGAGTGCGTTTGAAAGGTGCTTTCCGGCCGTCGAGCAGGACTGTTTCGATTTCAGTGCCCTTGGCAAATGGCAAAGCGAGAAGAAGTTTAGGAGGTGAGGAGTTTAAATGATTATTAAAAGATACTGAAGTGCGTTCTGGGCTTCGAGTCAGGATCAGATTCAAATGGGTATCGGCAATTCGGATGTTATCTACATTGACGGAGTCCCAGTTGAGGGGGAAATTTAAGGTGAGGCCGAGGGTGTTGTTCATGGCGTCGGGTTGGAGCCCGAGCATGCCTTCTATGGCCGGCTGGAGCACCATGGTTTCGCTCCAGGCCTGGTGACGGCATACGCCAAAGTATTTGTATTGAGTACCATGGAGCACTTCCTCGATATATCCCAGCGACCAGTTTTTGTACACTAGCAGGTTGCTCATCATTTTCGAGAATCCCTGTGCATTGTTCCCGGCAGCATAATCACCCAGTGCGGCCCAGCCGGTAAACAGAGGCCATACACTTCCGGTATGGTATCCTCCGGGAGCAAAAAACTTTGCCTTTTCGCTCACAATCCGGGTACCCCAGTCGGTGGTGAAATTGCATGAAGCCAGCTGACTGACCACGCTCCGCACTTTGGCCGGGTCGTCGAACTGCCGCCAGTAAACCGGAACAGCGGTCATCACCGAGGGCTCCGTAAGGTAGGTGCCGTCCTGGTATAATCCGTGATTAAAGAATTGAGTAACAGGGTTCCAGAAATCGACATTGAGTTTACTCAAAACAATCCGGGCTTCAGCATCATATTGTACAGCCAGATCCTTCAGTCCGATGTTCTGTGCCAGGTAAGCTGCCTGCTGCAACGCTTCGGCCCAGCAAGAAACCAGGTACTGGGTGCTATGGGTGCCATATAGGTCGCCGCCTTCTTCCCATCCGTGACCCTGCTGCGTGTTTTCAATCAGATGGTCGCCGTCGGTATCCGTCGAATAGCAAAAATCGATGGCCTTCTTAATGGCCGGCCACTCTTTGCGTATCAGGTCTGTATCCCCGGAATGATGTAAATACTTTCCTGCCAGAGCTATATACAATGGTGTGGCATCAGCAGCATCGTAATGCGCAATCCCGGAGGTGGTGAGTTCATGATAGATCTTTCCGGAAATATCCTGATATCCCGAGAAAAGCTCCAGTACGGTTTTTACCCGATCGAAATCGCCGTAGTCCAGCACGGCAAAGCTGCTCCATACGGCATCGCGACCGAAATACCAGGCATATCCCGGCCTGCCGTTTACCTTATGACCGCCTTTCCAACCATAGTCAGTGGTGGCATAGCCGGCCACCAGCGACCGGCCCACTCCGGGGGTATTGACGATAAAGCGGTCGGTACCCACCACAGCCCATTTGTACCCCTGATTGAAATCTGCATCCGGACCGCTTATACTCAACTTTCCATTGAAAAGTGCTTTGGAGTTTTTCACTGAGGCCAGGTAAACCGCTTTAGGATCAAGCATGCCCCGGCGATATGCGCTCACAGCCTCAGTCAATCCGGTTGCCGATACTCCTAATACCACATCCACAGATTCACCCGCATGTACGACAACTGTCATGCCGGCGCCAACCATCAATCCATCACCGGCGGTTGCCTGCTGGTCCTTTGCCGGCCGGTTTACCCCGATAATTGAAACAAAATCACCGGCCTTGTTTTGTATTACCCAACCGTTCAGTCCTTTATCCCATCCGTATTTTATGGCCCCGGTAACTTTTTCGGAATAGGGCCACATAAACCTCAGATTGCTTTTGAATGAAATATTCACCCCGATCGCTTCACTACCAGAATATTCATAATGAATGACAGCAGTTCCGTCGGTGGGGTGGCAGGTGATTACCTCTTTAATTATCTGATTATCTATCGAATAAGTCCGGATGAACGACTCCGGCCCCATCTCAATCTCCGGAGTTATGGTTTTCAGCCACACCGGATTATCGCTGCCGGCAAATTTCACCGACACCTCATAATCCCGCAGGGCCATGAAGGGGTGTGCCCAGATCTCGTCGATCCCGCCCGACTCCTTGCCCATGATCACCAAACGCTCACCGGCGATGTCCCACATATTCTTCGCACCGGCAGGATTCGTGAGAGCAATCGGATTGGGCGTCAGGTCCCATTTTACAGGTGCTCCCCAAGTACAATTCGCTGAACTATATTCAGTTGCCAGAACCTTGGATGGATCAAAATCCCAATAGCGAAGCGGTGTTTCCGAACGCTTGCCCGAGAGATAATCAAAAATATTTGAGGTAAATTTTTCCAGATGTATCCGGTTGTAATTGGGTCGATCGAAGTACAGATAGGCCCCTGCTGCCAGGATTTTCCCTTTTCCCAGAGTATATTCCGTAACCAGTTTGCTATCCTCATACAGAAATATATAGGCCCAATCGATCGCAATCACCTTCCCATCCGGAACCGTGTTGCCAAAATACCCCACCCGGCGGACACGGATATCTTCCTTCGGAGCATAACAGTAAACCCCGCCGAGCAATCCGTCGAATATGGGATGACTTCGGAAACCATGCAGGCCGAGTTTCCGGCCGTTGCCTTCATCCTTAAGTTCCACGTAGTTAATCGTTGGTGCCGATCTTTCCACTCCCAGATAGGGTAAAAGCCGCATCGCATCCAGTGTCAATAAAAGACTGCCCCCCTCTTCTACATATTTTTTCAGGGCACCAATCACCTGTTGCGAAGTATCCGCAGCGGTTAAGGAAGAATCCGGCTTGTGATACCATAAAACACTGCAATTCTTTAACGCCTTCCTCATTTTCAATCCCGGCAGATCCGTCTCCTCGACAGACCATTGTCGCTGACTTTTCAAAAATTTCAATGCGGCTTCCTGTTCACGGCCTGCACCACTCTCCACAAACCCGATCTTAATGGGCGCCCGCGGGGCGATAATGGGCGCCCGCGGGGCGCCCCTTCGGGTACGGGAATTCAATGCTTCACTCGTTATGGCGTTTTCCCAATTCACCACGTATTTCCACCAATTGTTCAAATGCCCGTCGGCCGGGTTAATTCCTTCAAAATGGGGCAAATGACTGAACCACCAGGACATATAGCCTTCGTGGGAGCATTGCCATTCCGAGCAATCCACGGTACGGGTCAAATCAGAACGAATATCCGGATAATAGTTCCATCCGTCGGCGCAACTCGTGACCGGGGTTTTATTCACCCAATCGTAATCGTGATCGCCGTTTGGCGGAAAATGGATGTTTCCGATGTTGGCCTGTCCAGGATTGGTTTTCTCAAAGTGCGTGAATTTTTCCCAGTTGTTCGGACTCACCGCATCCTTATCCCATCGGCCGTACAGGTGCCATAATACGGATTCGGTGCGGTGCCCGTAGCTTTCGAGGGCCAGCGACATTTTCCGCTCATAGTTCAGGCCCATCACCACCAATAATTTTTCATTCGTGGTGGTAGTGGTGGGATCAGAATTCAGCCAGAAACCGGATTTCCCGCAGTAGTTCGATTCCCACATGCCTCCGTATGGAAACGACCATACCCAAACCTCATTGATCTCGTCGCGGTCGCGCATTTTATCGAACCCGTAATGTTCCACAAATCGTTTATAATCGAAGTGAGTGCCCACTTCCTTGAGCGTTTTCCAGTCGGGCTCCATCAATAACTTTACCATCTCCGTCATTCCGACCGGCTGGTTATTATCGTTCCGGTTGGAGAACAGCAGGGTATCGTCGATGATTTTAACCACCTCATACTGAACTGTTCCGTGACTGATTTTCTCCAGTGCAGCCTCATATTCCTTACTCAGTTCGCGCGGATCGTTCCACAGGAAGGTCCGACCCGGGGTTTTCACTACTTCGTGCATCTTTTTGCCGCCGTATTGCGGCAATGAGGGATCCTGAATCACTACGGCCACCTTTATCTTGGTGGGTTTGTCGACAGGAAGCTGACAAAAGGCAAAAGGCAGAAGGCAGAAGGCAAAAAT
>JBBQOG010000230.1:0-5947 GCA_038330665.1 Bacteroidales bacterium | reverse complement strand
TTCAGATTCTACAATTTTGGTCTTCTTGCCCGAGGCAATATCTACGTTCCACAATCGGAATTTTTTATCGTAATAGAGAATGGACTTGCTGTTAGGCGACCATTCAAAATCAAAAATGTAATTATCACTCTTTTTGGTAATTGCCCGGGCAGATTCCAATGATTTCGGATCGGAAATATAGATCTCGAATTCGCCGGTCTGGTCGGAGATGTACCCGATCCACTTTCCATCAGGTGACCAGGAAGCATTGCGTTCGTGAATTCCTGAAGAGCGGGTCAGGTTTCTGGTAATACCCTGTTTTACAGGAGTGTTGTAAATATCGCCCCGGGCTGAAAGGATGAGCCTTTCACCGTTTGGCGACAGGTCAGAGGAACGGATGGATCTGGAAACATCTTTCCATTCCAGTCGGTCATAAAGAAAATCGTTTTCAATAGTCACCGGGACTTTGGAGAGCTTGTCATCAGCCAGACTGACGGTATAAAGTGAACCTCCGTTTTCAAATATGATGCTCCTGTCGCCGATGGAAGGAAACTTAATATCGTACTCTTTGAAATCAGTCACTTTTGTAGTAGACTTGTTATCAATATTATAGCAAAATAAATTCATGATCCGGTCGCGATCGGACAAAAAATAGATCTTGTTTCCGGACCACATGGGGAAGATGTCCTGTGCCTTATTATTGGTAATATTTTCAGACTTTTCTGTTGCGAAGTCGTAAATCCAAACATCGTCGGCCATGCCCCCCTGATAATATTTCCAGGTACGGAATTCGCGGAATACCCGATTGTAGGCCAGCATTTTACCATCCGGTGAAAAGCTGTTGGATCCGGCCACCGAGAATGGCAACTCTTCTGAAATTCCGCCAGCCACCGGTACTTTATAAAGCTGGCCCTTGAAGTCGTTGAATGACTGTTTTCTGGAACGATAAATAATGTATTTCCCATCCGGAGTCCATCCGGTTACCATATTATTGGGTCCCATCCGATCGCCGACATCATCTCGGGAAAGGGTGGCTGTATAGGTTACTCTTTTAGGGATACCTCCTTCGGCCGGTATGGTGAATACCTCAGTATTTCCGTCATACTGCCCGGTAAAGGCAATCGTTTTTCCATCGGGCGAAAACCTTGCGGACAGTTCATATCCCGGATGCGAAGTCAGTTTTCTGGCTACACCGCCCTGGTCACCGGTGGTGTAAAGGTCGCCGGCATAGGTAAAAACGACCTGGTTTCGGAAAGTGGCAGGAAACCGAAGCAGCTTTGTTTCTTCCTGTCCACGAATGAACGCAAAGCAGCCCCAAAGGGCTAAAATGACCATGAATTGTCTTTTCATTTTCTAAGTATTAGTAAATCAAATTGTTAATAGGAAAATAAATATTCTGATTTTTAGATTCTCTAAAAATAAAAGTAGGGAAATTGTTAAAGCCTGAGAAATATCATGAATATGGATAAATAATGTCAATTAACCCTCTGTAAAGCAATGAAATAAATACCAATTCCTGATAAAAATCATACGCTAAAGAGCGTTTGAAATCACTTTGAGAAGGTACTTTTGTACAAAATCTATGAATAATCAATTTACCATGCAAATTGAACGAATAGAACACATCGGGATTGCGGTCAGCAACCTCGAAGAGGCCATCCAATTCTACGAAAATGTTTTGCATCTCACCTGTTATGCCATTGAGGAAGTCGCGGATCAAAAAGTCCGCACCGCGTTTTTTAAAGTCGGGGAAACCAAAATAGAACTGTTGGAATCCACCGATCCGGAAGGACCCATCGGCAAATTCATTGAGAAGAAGGGTGAGGGTATTCACCACATCGCATTTGCGGTGGACGATATTCAGCAGGCTTTAACAGAGACGGAAGCCAGCGGGGTGCGGCTGATTGATAAAACGCCGCGGAAAGGGGCTGAAGGCTTAAGTATTGGATTTCTTCATCCGAAAAACACATTGGGCGTGCTCACCGAGTTTTGCTCAAACAAATAAAATCAGGGAATATGTCAGGTCAGGAAAAAATTAAGGAACTCATTGACAAGCGAGAAGAGGCTAAACTTGGCGGGGGCTTGAAGCGGATTGAATCGCAGCATGCCAAAGGTAAGATGACCGCCAGAGAGCGGATTGAGATGCTTCTTGACGAAGGAAGTTTTGAGGAGTATGATATGTTTGTCACTCATCGGTGCACCCACTTCGGGATGGAAACCCAACAGATTTTATCTGATGGGGTGATCACCGGACATGGTACAATCGACGGTCGGGTAGTGTATCTGTTTTCGCAGGATTTTACAGTTTTCGGCGGGGCCTTATCGGAAACTTTTGCACAGAAAATCTGCAAAGTAATGGACCAGGCTATGAAGGTCGGGGCCCCGGTTGTGGGAATCAATGACAGCGGTGGAGCCAGGATACAGGAAGGGGTGAATTCATTGGCGGGTTATGCCGAGATATTTGAACGTAATATTCTGGCTTCCGGCGTGATACCGCAGATCAGTGCCATATTTGGCCCCTGTGCTGGCGGTGCGGTGTATTCACCGGCTCTCACAGATGCCATCATCATGAGTGAAAGCAATTCATACATGTTCGTGACCGGTCCGAAAGTAACCAAAACTGTTACGGGTGAGGATATTACCGTTGAAAATCTGGGAGGGCCCCTGGTTCATGGTCGAAAATCCGGCGTAGCGCATTTTATTGCCAGGGATGAGGAAGAAGGCCTGATGCTGATCCGAAAACTGCTCAGTTATCTGCCAAGCAATAATCTGGAAGAGGCACCTATGGAGGAGTGTACCGACCTGATCGACCGGAATTGTGACCTGCTTAACGACGTGATACCGGAAAGTTCCTCACAGCCATATGATATCAAGGATGTCATTCACGAAATCGTGGATAATCACGAATTTTTCGAAATGCACCGAAACTATGCGCAGAATATAGTCGTGGGGTTCGCCCGGTTCAATGGATCATCGGTCGGAATTGTAGCCAACCAGCCCAGTCACATGGCTGGCGTTCTGGACATCGATGCTTCCAAAAAAGCCGGTCGCTTTGTGCGGTTTTGCGACTGTTTCAATGTGCCGATCCTGACCCTTGTGGATGTGCCCGGGTTCCTGCCTGGAAGTGCCCAGGAGTTTGGCGGCATCATCACCAACGGTGCCAAACTGCTTTATGCCTATGGGGAAGCGACGGTTCCCAAAGTTACCGTGACGCTTCGGAAATCTTATGGCGGAGCACATGATGTTATGAGCTGTAAGCAACTTCGCGGGGATATAAACTACGCATGGCCCTCGGCTGAAATTGCCGTGATGGGAGCCCGCGGCGCCATTGAGATCCTGGAAGGAAAAGCACTCATGGAGATCAAGGATCCGGATGAAAAGAAAAAGTATTTCGATGAGAAGGAAAAGGAATACCGTGAAAAATTTGCGAATCCATACGAAGCGGCCCGGTTAGGCTATATCGACGATATTATCGAGCCACGAAATACCCGGTTCAGGATTGTGAGAGCCTTCCAGACCCTCGCGAATAAAAAGGATTCCAATCCCCCCAAAAAACACGGAAATATTCCTCTATAAATATTGAGAATTATGTGGATACTGAGAATTGTGTCGACCTCCGATCTTAAGCTGGGCCTGATCATCACACTGGTTGGGATCAGTGTGGTATTTTTAGCATTGCTGTCCTTGTCTGTCATATTTAATCAGATACCCAAATTGCTTAAGATCCAAATGAGGAAGCGTTTTAAAAAAGCCGGAAGAATCAAGGAGGAGGAGGAATGTTGTGTGGATATCAGCGGAGAAACCAACGCAGCTATCGCGCTGGCTCTTCATCTTTATATGAATGATCTTCACGATCAGGAATCGAAGGTGATGACCATTGAGAAAGTCTCCAGACGATACTCCCCCTGGAGTTCTAAAATTTATGGATTAAGAAATCTGAATTATCTGAAATAGACATTTGATCAAGCATGAAATCATTCAAATTCAACATTCAGGGCAATCACTATGATGTGGATGTCAAATCGATAGAAGGAAATATTGCGCAGGTTGAGGTGAACGGCACCAACTATGATGTGGAGATCCAGCGGCAGGTTCCTGTTACCAAAACACCCGTATTGATGAGAAATCCAGTCAAGCAACCGGAAACCGCCCCGATGAAAGCCGGAACCAAGTTCCTTTCGGTAAAAACTCCCCTCCCTGGTAATGTGTTGACAATCAGCAAAAAAAATGGAGATTCGGTGGCCAAGGGAGAGGTGGTCCTGGTGTATGAGGCGATGAAAATGGAAAATAAGGTTCTTGCAGAAAAAGATGGCATTATTCGTAACATGAAAGTCAGTCCGGGTGATAACATTCTGCAGGATGACGTTTTATTCGAAATTGAATAGCTGCCCATGAAAAGAGCAATGACCATTTTTGGAATCCTGCTGTTTCTGGGCATGGTTTCCTGGGCCTTTCCAAATCAGAACAACGATTCAATTCCTGCAGTAACCGGTCAGCAAGCCATTGGTACGTCTTCCGTTTCCCAAACCGCAACCGCTGATAATCAATCTGAATTCAGTGCAAGCGCCAAGAAGGGTATTACCCGGTTTTTTAAATACAGCGGGTTTGCAAATGCAACAGTAAAACATCTATTGATGATCATGGTCGGATTGATTTTCATCTTTCTGGCCATCCGGTATGAATATGAACCCCTTTTGCTGGTACCTATCGGGATGGGAGTCCTGATCGGCAATATACCCTTCATGCTTAATGTGGGAATGGGTATCGGGATATACGAGCAGGGAAGTGTGCTGAATTACCTGTATTTCGGAGTAGGGAAGGGGATTTACCCACCACTCATATTCCTGGGACTCGGAGCCATGACCGATTTTTCGTATCTGATTTCTAATCCGAAACTTCTGTTGCTCGGCGCGGCTGCGCAGGTCGGTATTTTTATCACACTGATATCAGCGCTTTACCTGGGCTTCACCCCACCAGAGGCTGCAGCAATCGGTATCATTGGCGGAGCCGATGGCCCGACAGCTATTTTTACAGCATCCAAGCTGGCTAACGGGATCAAGGAATGGAATGGGGTGGTAAGCGCCAACCTGATCGGTCCCATTGCCATCGCGGCATACTCCTATATGGCACTCGTTCCGGTCATACAGCCTCCGATCATGCGATTGCTCACCACTAAAAAAGAACGGGTAATCCGCATGAAATCACCACGGCAGGTAGCCCGGCTCGAAAAAATTCTTTTCCCGATCATCGGACTGCTGTTAACCTGCTTTATTTCGCCGAGTGCGCTTCCCTTATTGGGTATGTTGTTCTTTGGAAACCTTTTGCGGGAATCCGGTGTGACCAGGCGTCTTGCTGAAACGGCACGCAACTCACTGATTGATATCACTACCATTTTGATCGGTCTTACCGTGGGTGCGTCCACCCAGGCCGATGTGTTCCTGACACCCAAATCCCTGTTGATTTTCGGACTGGGGGCGGCCTCTTTCATGGTGGCCACGGCCAGTGGAATCCTTTTTGCCAAGTTTATGAACCTGTTCCTGAAGCCTGAAAACAGGGTGAATCCCCTGATCGGCTCGGCCGGGGTATCGGCTGTGCCGGATTCTGCCCGGGTTTCGCAGGTGGAGGGCCTTAAGGCGGACCCAACCAACCATTTGCTGATGCATGCCATGGGACCCAATGTTGCAGGGGTGATCGGCAGTGCGGTTGCAGCAGGAATTTTGCTCAGCTTCCTGCTTTGATGCGAAATTTTCCAAACAAACCATTTTCCTTGGATCCCTGCTCAGGCAGGGATCTTTTTTTGTCCAAAATCCTATCTTTGTGAGAAACCATTGACAATCCTAATTGAAATTTATGAAATCTATCGGAATAGCTGGCAATTCAGGCGGAAAAATCCGTTCTGACTGCCAGGTGACGATTGAGCCTGTTGAATCAGGGGGTATTGTGATCGATCTGAAAAGCAAGGTTAAGG
>JBBQOG010000229.1:0-5981 GCA_038330665.1 Bacteroidales bacterium | reverse complement strand
ATTACCGGAATTGGGGAAGGGCAGCCGGATTGGCCCAATCGTTTTTCTATTTCCTTCCGGTATAGGAATTGATTTTGATGATGAAATATCTTAACCCAATTTTCTGCGCGTGCAGTATTTGATGAGGGTGACAGGTTTGCCACGGTTACAATGGGATGATATGATCCTTCCAATGAGTATGATAGCTGTGGGATTGGTCTGCGAAAAGAAAGCTTCAAACGCGGAGCATGCAGTTAATCCGGGTATTCCCTTTTCTTTCGCCGTATCCCTTCAACGAACTCCTTGCATAATTTATCAATCTTCACTTTCCGGTACTCCGAATCCGATGATTCAATTTCGTATGCAGGCAGGCGCTTGTTCAGATGTTTAATAAATGCAGTTCCGATGATCGCCCCGTTTGCATGACGGCATGCCATTTCAAAGGTGTTGTGATCGTGGATTCCAAAGCCGATAAGAGTGGGCAACCCCGATTCCCGTGACAGAATGGAGCGCGGGAGATCACTAAGCGGGAGGGCGCTAAGGCCCTCCCGTACGGAAGTTCCCGTTGTCGACGACATGGAAAGGCGATAGAGGAAGCCACGCGTGATGGATTCGAGGTAGATCAATCTTTCGGGGGTGGTTTCTGGCGCAGCAAGGCAGATGAAATGGATGCCGGCCTGCTCGAACAACTGCCGGTATTCCCGTTCATACACTTCCGGCGGCAAATCAGGGATGATGACCCCATCGATTCCACACTCCATACAGCGACTGATAAATTTCGGAACCCCATACTGATAAACCGTATTGAAATACCCCATCAGGATTTTCGGAATCCGGGTAATACCCATTACGGTCTTAAGCTGTGCAAACAAAATATCCAGATTCATACCATTTTCCAATGCCTGGTGACTACTGGCCTGGATTACGGGTCCATCGGCCACCGGATCAGAAAATGGAAACCCGATCTCAACCAGGTCGGCTCCGGCATTTTCGAGGCCGGTCAGCACCGCCGTGGTATCGGATAATTCGGGGTACCCCGCCGTGAAATACACCGATAAAACAGACTCCTGTTTCTTTTGGAAAAGTTCGTCAATGCGATTCATGGTTGAAATATTTATGGTAAGTATCCATGTCCTTGTCGCCGCGCCCCGAAAGGATAATCACAATATGTTCATCCGTACCCGGATTAATCTTGGGAAGAAGTGCAAGGGCGTGGGCGGATTCCAGTGCGGGAATAATTCCTTCGAGCCTGGTGAGCTCAAGTGCCGCCTCCAGTGCTTCCCGGTCGGTGACCGGAATATAGCGGCAGCGACCGGATGCCTGCAAGTAAGAATGTAAGGGCCCGACACCGGGATAATCGAGGCCGGCGGAAATGGAATAAGGCTCAATAACCTGTCCGTATGAATCCTGGATCAGTTTTGATTTACTTCCGTGAAGGATTCCTGTTTTACCCAGCGCCAGGGTGGCAGCAGTTTCTCCCGTTTCAATCCCCAGACCGGCCGCTTCGGCACCCAGCAGCTCCACTGCCGGATTTTCAAGAAACGCGTAAAATCCCCCGGCAGCATTGCTTCCGCCACCCACACAGGCCAGAACCCTGTCGGGAAAGGCACGCCCGATCCGGGCATTGATCTGTACCGAAGTTTCATAACTGATCACCGATTGCATGCGCGCTACCAAATCCGGATAGGGATGGGGCCCGACCACCGAACCGATGATATAGTACGTATCGGCGGGATGGTTAATCCAGTCGCGCATCGCCTCATTCGTGGCATCCTTCAGCGTTTTATTGCCGGATTGCACCGGTACCACCGTGGCGCCGAGCATCTTCATTTTGGTGACATTCGGAGCCTGTCGCTCTACGTCCAGCGCTCCCATGTAAACCACGCATTCGAGACCTTTTAATGCACAAACCGTGGCAGTAGCCACCCCATGTTGCCCGGCGCCGGTTTCGGCGATTATACGTTTCTTGCCGAGCTTTTCTGCCACCAATACCTGCCCGATGGTATTGTTAATCTTGTGCGCACCGGTATGGTTAAGGTCTTCCCGCTTGAGGTAAATGTTAGTCTGATATTTCCCCGAAAGCCGTTTGGCCAGATAGAGTGGCGTGGGCCGACCGGAATAATCCCGCAACAATTGATGGAACTCCTCGCGGAAGGCCGGATCTTCAATGATTTTCAGGTAGTTGTTGCGAAGTTCCGTGATGTTGGGGACCAGCATCTCCGGGATATAGGCTCCGCCGAATTCGCCATAATACCCATCCTTGTCTGGATTGTAATTGGATTTACTCATCTCTGAATCTTTTTAAAAATATATTTAATAGCCCGATATCCTTGATCCCAGGTTCGGATTCAAACCTTGAATTCAGGTCGATGCCGGCCATGAGCGCAAAATGGGGGAACCCTGACGAATCCGGGGATAATCCCCCGCTGAGAAACCAGGGTGTTTTTCCCTGATAACGAGATAGAATATTCCAGTCATACTTTTGTCCGGAACCGCCCTGAACACTACTCCTGTTATCAAACAGAAAATAATCAGCTAAACCTTTATAAGGTTCCGTGTCGGCAAAATCAAATTGGGGGTGAATTCCAAATGCCTTAATGATGGTGTACCCCTGATTATGCAGCGAAGCACAGAATGCAGGACTTTCGTTCCCATGAAGTTGGAGTACATCCAGTGGTAACGTGTCGTTCACCCGGTTCACCGCATCACGGTCCGCATTCACAAAAACACCTGCCACCAGCGGCTTAGCATCCATCCGGTTCAGAAAATCCAGTTTAGCCGGGTTTCCGACAAACCGGGGTGAGCCCGGATGAAAGATCAACCCGATCAGGTCGGGATTCAGGGCGATCACCTCCCTGATATTGTCCGGTTCCCTCAGGCCACATATTTTCACTAAAGTGCTCATAAACTTCTCCCCGGATTTAACCCGGATATAAAGGACTGACAGGCTGCGGCAGGATTCGCGGTAACCATGAACTGTTCACCGATCAGGAATCCCTTATATCCTGCCTTTCTTAAAAGGTCCACATCTGATGGATGGTGAATGCCGCTTTCCGAAATAAACGGAATCGAATCCGTAATAAATTCGGAGAGAGATAGGGAAATGTCGAGGGTTACGGAAAAATCGACCAGATTTCGGTTGTTCACGCCCAATATGCTGATCTGGTCGTTCATACGGCTCATTTCGTCGCCACTATGAATCTCCAGAATGGATTCCATTCCAAGGGATTTAGCCAGACGGGCAAAGCTCAAGGTTTCTTCAGGTGTCAACAGAGCGGCAATCAGAAGAATGACATCCGCTCCGATGGATTTCGCCTCAAGGATCTGATAAGGATCTATGATAAAATCCTTTCGTAAAATGGGAATGTTGTGCAGGTCCCTGATCGCTAAAAGATCCTGACTGGTTCCGCCAAAAAACGGGTGGTCGGTAAGTACAGATAAACCTGCTGCGCCGGCATTTACATAACCGGTAGTCACATCCTGTATGAGCGACTGGTGATTAAGGATTCCTTTGGACGGACTTTTCCGTTTAAATTCCGCGATGATACCGGAGCTCCCATCGCTTTGGAGCTGCCGGCTGAGTGAAAGGGTATCCCGATAAAAATAGATGCTCTGTTCCAGAACGGAGGTGGGAATTGTTCGCTTTCGAACCGCAACTTCTGCTCGCTTGGAATCTGCTATGGTGTGGAGAATGTTCATGGTGTTCAGGTGACGGATCGGGTTGTCGTCTAACGGTTGTCAGTTGTCGGTTGTCGGTTGTCGGTTGTCGGTTATCGGTTCAGTTTTATCAGGGTATTAAAGGCGCTCAGGGCTTTGCCGGCATCCATGGATTCCTGCGCCATGGAAATACATTCTTTTAAGGAGAGTTCGGGGTGCAGGAGGGTTAAGGCCAGTCCGGCATTGGCTGTCACCACATTGCGCTCCGCCTGTGTTCCCTGTCCGTTCAGTATCCGGATGAAGATAGCCGCGGATGCTTCCACCGTGCTGCCTCCCGCAATCTCTTCCGGGGCGATTCTGGAAAATCCCAGGTCGGATGGTTCCACGATTCTTTCGCCCTGCCGGGTGATGATCTTAAAGGGTGAAGTGAGTGATATTTCATCATACCCGTCCAAGCTGTGCAGGATGGCGTAGTTCACATCGAGTTCCTGATATAGGTAACTGTACATTCTGGCCAGTTCCATACTGAACACCCCGGTTAGCTGATTCCGGGGTGAGGAGGGATTGATCATCGGCCCCAGGATATTGAAAAAGGTTTTAATGCCGAGCTGCTTTCTGACAGGAGCAATGTTCTTCATCGCAGGATTGAATAGTGGGGCGTGCAGGAAGCAGATGCCAGCCTCTTCAATCTCCCGCTTCAGCTTCGACTCCACACTCGAAAACTGGTATCCGCAATATTCCAGTACGTTGGATGATCCGCAGGACGAAGAAACGCCATAATTTCCGTGTTTGGCCACTTTAGAACCCGCACCGGCCACGACAAAGGAAGCCAGGGTGGATATGTTAAAGGTGTTTTTGCCATCTCCTCCCGTACCGCATAAATCAATGGTGTCATATTCCGCCAGGTCAACCGGTATGGCCAGTGATTTCAGCGCCTCCCGGAAGCCGATCAGCTCTTCGATGGTGATGCTGCGCATCAGGAAAACAGCCAGAAAAACGGCCATCTGTGTTTCGTTGACCTGCCCGGAGGCAATCTGCCTCAAAACTTCTTCAGCTTCCTGGCGCGACAGCGTTTTGTATTCGAACAGTTGGTGTAGTATCTCTTTCATGATCGTATTTTCAGTGTTTCAGAGGTTCAGAATTTCAGGGTTTCGATCCAATTTCTGAGCATATCCTTGCCATGAGGGGTTAAGACCGATTCCGGATGAAACTGAACCCCTCTCACATCAAACTTTCTGTGTCGTAAGGCCATGATTCGACCGGTATTGTCCACAGCCGTGATTTCGAGGTCGGCTGGTAGTTTCCCTTCATCCACCACCCACGAATGGTACCGGCCAACTTCAAGTGTCGGTGGCAGGCCTCTGAAAAGGACCTCGTCCGGAACGAGAACCGTGGCATCGGTGGCCACACCGTGAAAAACCGAAGGCAGGTTGATCAGGGTTCCACCGAACACCTCACCGATAGCCTGCATGCCCAGACAGATGCCGAGGATTTTTTTTTCGGGGGCAAATCTGCGAAGAAGGTCATGCATAATTCCGGCATCAGCAGGCAGTCCTGGTCCGGGCGATAAAACTATCGCATCGTATTTTCCGGCTTCCTCCAAAGTGATTTGGTCATTACGGATCACCGGGATCTCCTGGCCGGTTAATTCGCGCAGATAATGAGCGATATTGTAAGTAAAGCTGTCGTAATTATCGAGAAGTAATATATTCATGGCTTTGAGTTTACAGGGTATGGGTATCTGCCAGCCGGATGGCTTCGCGAAGAGCTCCGAGTTTGTTGTTGACTTCCTGCAGTTCACTGGATTCAACTGAATCCGCAACGATTCCGGCACCGGCCTGAAAAATAAGCCGGTTTTCCCGCGAAAGAAAGGATCGGATCATGATGGCCTGGTTTAAACTGTTATCCAGTCCGATCTGACCGATGCAGCCACCATAAAAGCTGCGGTTGGTTTTCTCATACCTGTCGATCAGTTCCATGGCCCTGATTTTCGGAGCACCGCTGAGCGTACCGGCCGGGAATGTATCACCGAGGAGCCTGAAAAGATCCGGTTTGCCGGCAAGAATTCCCGAAACACTCGAAACCATGTGCAGGACATGTGAGAAAAACTGGACCTCCTTATAGGTATCCACCTTCACGTTTGTAGCATGACGGCTAAGGTCGTTGCGGGCCAAATCTACGAGCATGACATGTTCGGCATTTTCTTTCGGATCTGCCGACAATTGCAAGGCCAGGCTGCGGTCTTTATCATCATCTCCCGTGCGCCGGAGGGTTCCGGCGATGGGTGCGATGGTGGCCTTCTGGTTCCTGACTATCAGGTGCGCTTCGGGCGAAGATCCGAATAT
>JBBQOG010000228.1:0-6018 GCA_038330665.1 Bacteroidales bacterium | reverse complement strand
GGAATGATCCGATACCCGGAACCCAAATGGCTCCGAAATTCCTATTCCATCCACCAGATTTCGTCCCTCATTATCGAGAGGCTTAACGGTCCAGACATAGCTCCTCTCTGCCTCGGGCGACGCAAAATCAACCGGCCATTGGGTTTGAAGTTGGCCCCGGAAGTCTTTTTCTACGATGGGACGGTTATTCCTCAAAGCCGTTACATTGTTCTGGCCGGGCAGCACCTCAAAAACCAGCAAGCGATAGGTGACTAGGGTAGTGGCAGATGGCATGACAGGAGTCCACTTGAACATCAATCCCCGGGTGCCCTTTGTGGAAATGATTGCATTTTCCTGGGGCGCTATCAGAACGGGTGCCTGATAAGCCCTGATGGTGAATGTTTTGCACTGAGTTTGGCGTTCATCCAGTGGCATTCCTGATTTGGGACTGACCAATGCCGTGCATAACCGGTAATTATCATCTGGAATACGACCGGTTTTGGCCATGGTGGTGGTTGCTTTGCCATAAAATTTGATAGCGGCCACCGGATAAATATCTTCTGCGTTGAATTTTGAGACCCCCGGTTGTATGATCAGTAATGGCATTTTGTTAAAATCAGTTTCCCCGACCATCTCACCCATGCCATTATAGAGGGAAGTCTTGATTTTTGCTTCTATTGGATTTTTGGTGGTATTGTTCACCAGCAGCATGGCGGTTTCTTTCCGGATCTCCCAATCCGAAAAATAGCATGAAGGGTTGGGCGACATGATGAGCTGGATGCTTTGGGAATAGGCATTGCCAGTTAAAAGATAGCCGAGGGAAAGTATAAACGAGATAATTTTTTTCATCATCAAAACTTATAAAGGATGGAAGTTCGCAAAAGATTTTCCCGGTAATAAATCCCTGGTCGGTCGGTGCCATATTGGAAAAGGTTAAGGGAACCATTTACCGACAGTGCCAGTTTTTTGGTTGCATTATACTTCAGGCCGAGGTCCAGAACTACTTGTGTTCCGGCTGGATTGGAGTCCAGCTGGTTGTCGGTATAGGTGAGTCCGAATGTGGTTCCCAGCTTTTTCTCTAAAAATTTGTATCCCAAGCTGATATTCACTGAGCTTGTTGTGAGTATGCCCAGGAACATCTGGTTATTGAAGTAGCTCCCCACGAGTGATACATCAAAAGGGTTTTTCAGGTTGGTGAGGATATAGGAAGCCATTGTGTTTTGGGAGTTGTTACCGTTCAGGGCTCCGGTAATGGTATTGAAATCGGTGAACGTATTTTGTGCATACAGGATGGTCACGACATGCATGTTTTTAGACCCCATGTAGGTATAGGTCGGGCTGAGGCTCCAAGAAAGGGTCACCATTTGTACGTGGAGGGTGTCCTCGAGAATTGAATTGCGAAAATCAAAATTGGAAAAGGATCCGGAGAAGGACAACCGTTCGGTAAGCTGTGCGTTCAGATCTGCATTGGCGAGGGTTTGGGTTGTGGTTGCCGCCCGGGCCCCGGAAAGATTGTTAATTCGTTTTCCGACCAGTCCGGATAGCTGAACTTTTGATTTGAACAGATTGAAACGGGGATTAATGGTGATATCTATCCGGTCGGTCTGCATAAAGGGATAGCCCAACGGCACAAAACCATCCCCGATATATTTCCCGGTGAGTTTTATTCCGAAAATCTTTCCCTCTTTGGCTAGGGTGAGGGCGGAGGCGTAATCGAAGCGACTGCTTTCCTGGAGGGTAAAAATGGAAGAGAGGATCTTGTCCAGCGGTGTATCCGAAACCATCAGAGCGGTACGGTTGTCGCGTGTAAAGGCGGATGCAGCAACCTCCCCTTTAATATAGAACTTTTTGCCCATCATGATTCTGTAATCCAATGAGCTGACCACCCCATTCTGCGGCAGGGCTATCTCCGGCTTTCTCCGGAGGGAGCTGGTGTCATCCTTCATCAGTGCGGTGACAAAATACAGGTGAGTGGCTTCCTCTTTACCAAACCCGATTTTTCCGGAATACATTTTCCGTGCATAGATTCCTGGGATATTCCGTGCGGAATCTTCTTCGATGGCCAGCTGGGTGGTGCCGGCAAAACAGGAGAATCTGAACTTGCCCGGCGTGAGGTCGATACCGGCACCGAACTGCGGAAGATCTCCGACGCTCAACTCGGAGTATTGGGGGACCTGGGTGCCCAGCTGTAATTGGATCCATTTGTATTTTGGCGCGATTCCTACCCGATTGGACGGGTCCCGGATATACTCCAGGAAATTTCTCCTCGGAAACGGAGGAAGGATCACGCTGGCCTGGCCGGCAGAAAACATAAACGAAACCGGTAAAGAGAAATCCCCATAGGACAATGAGGTATTGAGTACCATGCGGCCAACGCTGCCCGGTCGCCGGCCTGCAACCGCGCCGATGGTGTCAGAATACATCTTGTAGAAATCTCCGTAAAGGCCGAACTGCCCGCTAAACTGCACCTTTTTCTGCTGGGCAAACAGGGGTTGCCCGAAGGCTAATGCGCTTATCAGAAGAATCAAATAGGGTTTTCTCATGTTACTTGATCATTTCGCCGTTCCTGATCCTGATAGATGATTTGCTTTTCAAACTCCTTATGGACGATTTTAACTTTTCTATTTTTTCGGCAGGCACATGCGGATCGTTTTCCAAATCGGCAATTGCTTCTTCAATCGACTGGTATTCTGCAATATCTGTATCCTCCTGATTTTGTTTGATGATTAGAACCGGTGCGGATGCAGCGGGCTTTTTGGAGAAAATACGATTGCACTTCCTTAATCTGTTCATTTTATTCGACGGATTTCTGAACAAACATATAGGGCGCATGATATCCATACAATAGACAATAAGTTTACGGTAGGAAGCAATGAAGGAAAGGTAGGAAAGGGTGATTCTACGGTCAGCTATCTCCCGTTACTTCGGGCAGCGGAGCCCGGTTTACCGGTCAGCAAATCTTGTAAAGCTGTGGGGGCAGCGAAATGATGACTTCGGTTCCCCGGGATTGGTCGTTCCTGTTACTGAGATCCTCAAAAAGAATGGGATGCGGAATCTGAAGCCGGGTGCTCAGGAGCCTGAGTCGTTCTTCGATAATCTCGATTCCTTTTGAAATATGATCCTCCTTCTTATGCTTACGAGCCTGGTTGATCCCAATTCCGTTATCGGTGATTCTGATAACCAGCGACTTGCATAAAACAGAATCCATATCAATGTCCTCCAGACGAAATGAAACCACCAGCAGCCCTTTGGTACCGGAATCCACGATGCCATGCCAAAGGGTGTTTTCAACGAATGGCTGGATGATCATATTCGGAATCATCACCGCACACGCGTCCACTCCCGGTCCGGTTTTGATTTCATAGGTAAAACTATCCTGTAACCTGAGCTTTTCGAGATTCAGATATAACTTTAGGCGGGTGATTTCTTCGGATAAAAGGATAAAACCTTTTCCGGCAGTATCCAGGTTTTTCCTGATCAACCGAGCCATGATGGCGATGTAATCATTTGCCTCTTCAATTCTTTGACTATTAATAAGATATTGTACTGAATTCAGAGAATTAAAGATAAAATGCGGGTTCATCATGGCCGAAAGTGCCTGATGTTTGAGTTCATTGATTCTTTCGGTAAGGTCGGATTCCTTTTTGTTTTTGATCCGGACTTGCCGCAAACGCCAGTGATTTAGTCCGGTGCCGAACAATATCAGCAACAGAAGGATCCCAAATTTGAAAATCTTGGTCTCCTGGAATTGTTGCTTGATTTCGAAATTGATTTTAACGGGTTGGCTCCAGCTTGTATTCTGCGACCTCGCCATGATTTCCAGACTAAAATTTCCGCTTTTAAGGGAGACCAGGTCGAGGTAATCAAGGGTTGATTCGCCCCAGACTCCGTTTAAGCTGTACCGATAGGCAACCGAGCCCGGAGAAGAAAAACTTAAGGCGGCAAAATCAATAAAAACATGGTTTTGATCGGGTTTAAAAACCAGGTGGTCAAACCGGGTATATACCGAATCACCCGCCCTGATGTTGATAATCTTCAAATCCGGTGCAGAATAATTTAAGTGGTCAAAAAGGTTGATATCCAGAATCGTTATGCCATTACTAGTGCCGATATAGAGTTGGTTTGCCTGAAGGTCACTAAATAGGGACAAGACTTCGTCGGTAGGCAATCCGCTTTGCCTGTTCAGAAATTTCACAGAATTGCCGTCGATTTGGTATAGACCATTCATATTTCCGACCCATATCCTGTTTTTAAAGTCTGAAGTTATCGAAGTTGAATTGGACAGGTCGTATCCCATTAAGTGGGGGAAGTTTGTGATGGATCCGGTGACGGGGTCAATAAAGGCAATACCCTTTTCACCGGCAAACCAAACGCGGCCCAGCTTGTCCTCCATGATCGAATTTATTTTTTCGTTCAGTACCGGGTCATTCGGATAGAATGTTTTTCTCCAGTGATCCGGTTCCAAAGAAATGGAAGAAGCGGAAACTTTACATAAGCCCAGATTGGAACCGATCCAGACATTCTTCATCCGGTCTTCAAAAATTCGGTTGATGCGGTTGATTCTCACTGAGTCTCCAAATAGGCTGAGTCGTTTGTTGAATCCGGAATCCGGGTCCAGGTCTTTTTTAATTTGGATGAAATTGAACCCGGTTCCTGTGAGATATAGGCCATTGCTCAATTTATTGAAAGAAGGGCCATTAATCATACATACATCAATATCCTGATCGTTAATTTTTTGTGATTTTTTGCTGCTAAAAGTACCGGATACAAAATAGGTGTGGTCAATCTCTTTAATGTCATATATATATTCTGTGATGAGCACTCCGGATTTGTTGATTATCCTGTGAAACCTCCCGTTATCCAATACATTCAGACCGTTGAAGGTGCCAATAAGCAGTTTGCCGGATGGGTCGCGGATCATCGAATGAATGTTGTTGTTGCTGAGCCCGTCGTTCTCATTGTAGCTGCTCAGAAACAAGTTGTTAAGACAATAAACCCCTTTGCCAAACGTGCTGATCCAGATGTTGCCCTCCCGGTCTTCAAGGTAATTATTCACCAGGGTACTTTGTAATCCTAATTTTTTCCCGGGGTTAGTAATTTTTTCCGTGCCATGGGGTATGAGGTAAAATCCATGGTTCATAATAGAAAACCATATATTGTTGTTCCGGTCGATCAGAATTTTATTGATTTCATTAGGCTCCGGAAATTCGTTGATCTTATATTCCCGAATAACCTGCTTTCCCTTGATTTTGAATATTCTTCCTTCGCCACCGATATAATTGATGCTGTCATTGCCATGGGCAAGGCAAAAAAGTGGGATGTCGGGTAACCCTTTAACATTAAGCTTGATCAGGGAGTCATTTGACAGGCGAAATAATCCCGTTGTGGTTAGGACCAGGATTTCATTATCCCATGAATTCTCGAGCTTGTTTATCCGGACCGAATGGAGGTCAATGGTAGTGGCAGATAGATTGCCCGGCGATTTTTCCTCAAACACATTGATCAATCCCCATGCCCGGTATGCATAAATTTTTTTCCGATTTTGTCCGGTTTCCTTGATCAAAAGATAGGAGGTGGCAAAACTCTTGCCCTGGATATCACTGCAAAAATTGCTGATCCGGTTGTTTTTAAAAACATTGATGCCCTTTTCATAATTACCAATAAAAAGATCGCCATTCTGGGAACCTACGATGGAAATGATTGAATTTGAATTCAATCCATCGCGGGTGCGATAGGTTGTAAAATGGTTCCCGTCGAATCGGCTAATACCGTTTTGTGTGGCAAACCAGATAAAACCCGTCTGATCCTGGAGTATTTCATAAACCGTAGAGGCAACATCGTTCAGCGGCCGGCGTTTGAGTGGGCTAATCTGATACGGGCATTCGCGCCGGGTGGAACGGCGACAGTTACCCTGGCCGTCTCGCCCGTGGACGAGGGCACGATTCGGATCAACTCGATCGAGATCGATGAGAACACGCCGGGGGTTGCCCCCGAATCGCCATATCCGTGGCAGGGCGGGTACTTCACGAACACGCCGAT
>JBBQOG010000227.1:0-6048 GCA_038330665.1 Bacteroidales bacterium | reverse complement strand
ATTCCACATGCTTCCGAAGCTCTCCGGAGGTGATTGATGGCGAATTCTGCGCCTGGCAACCCGCCATGAAAACTACTGATATCAGTGTAACAACTAGCACTTTGAACATTCTTATCATAGCTAATTTGTAAAATGAACCGGACAAAAATACAATTTTTAAAACTTGAACCGCCCACAGGGTAGTGTTGATAAAATAACAGTATGGTTTAACAAAAAAACTCTTGTAGTTTTAAAAATGATTTATATTTTTGTCATGTGATTTATATAACACTGTTATCAACATAACATTGTTCCATTACTGCAGTCTGTGGGGACAGTCAAAAATAATCAGCAGAATGGGTTTTATAAGTCACATATTCAAAGGATCCATTCTGGATCATTTCATAGGTTAGGTTTTAGGTTAGTGAAAATCCGGATTCCCAATCCGGATTTTTCCTATTTTTACGCATCCAAATTAATCTGTCATGAAGATATCCTACAACTGGCTACGCACCTATATCAATCTTGATATTACCAAAGAAGAAACAGCTGACGTTCTAACCAGTATTGGTCTCGAGGTGGAAGCATCGGAACCTTTTGAATCGGTTCCCGGCAGTTTGCGCGGTCTGGTTGTCGGTGAAGTATTGACCTGTATCCCTCACCCTCAAGCGGATAAGCTCAGCCTTACGAAGGTGAATACCGGAAACGGCGCTGCTCTCTCCATTGTTTGCGGAGCGCCGAATGTGGCCGTCGGCCAGAAGGTTGTAGTGGCCCCGGTAGGCTGTACGCTTTACGGATTTCCGGAACCGGTGACCCTCCGCAAGGCAAAAATCAGAGGAGAGGAATCCGAAGGGATGCTTTGTGCAGAGGATGAAATCGGATTGGGAAAAGACCATTCCGGAATCATGGTGCTCGATCCCTCAACCCCTGTAGGTACGCTTGTAGCAGAACTTTTTGATATTGAATCGGACCAGATCTTTGAAATCGGGTTGACTCCCAACAGGATCGATAGTGCCTCTCATTATGGGATTGCCCGTGAACTGAAAGCCGCGCTGGGTTCAGAAAAGAATGTCACGCTTCGTAAGCCGCCGGTTGACCTTCCCGCAAAAACATCGTCGCTGGATATTGCAGTCGAGGTGGCGAACACCGAGGCTTGCATACGATATTCAGGGATGACCCTGACGCACATTAAGGTTGCCGAATCACCCCAATGGCTGAAAAACAGAATCAGGAGCATCGGCATGAATCCGATTAACAATATTGTGGACATCACCAATTTCGTCCTGCACGAAACCGGACAGCCCCTGCATGCATTTGATGCCGACTTTATTCATGGCAATCGGGTGATTGTCCGGTCATTACCCAACGAAACGCCCTTTATCACCCTCGATGAACAGGAGCGGAAACTGAATGACAGCGATCTGATGATCTGCAATGACCAGGAGGGCATGTGTATCGCCGGCGTATTCGGCGGCTTGCACTCCGGCGTTTCAGGCACTACCACAAAAATCTTCCTGGAATCAGCCTGTTTCAACCCGGTATGGGTCAGAAAAACCAGTAAGCGCCATCTGATCTACACCGATTCATCGTTCCGCTTTGAAAGGGGAACAGATCCAAATGCTACCGTATACGCGCTGAAAAGAGCGGCATCCCTGATCTGCGAAATAGCCGGCGGAGAAATCGCCTCGGATGTGATTGATGTGTACCCCGTGCCCGTTAAGCCCTATCCCGTGGAACTTAAATGGGCGAACCTCGACCGGTTAATCGGTATTCGGATTGATCATCACGAAATCAAAAAAATTCTCCTGTCACTTGATATCGAAATCGTCCAGGAATCTGCAGAAGGATTGCAGCTGGAGGTGGCTACCTATCGGGTGGATGTGCGTCGGGAGGCTGATGTGATTGAGGAAATCCTGCGGATTTATGGCTATAATAATATTGGTATCAGCGAAGAGGTGACCTCTACCCTCTCCTATTCACGGTTCCCGGACCCGGAGAAGCTGGAAAACATGATTGCTGAACAGCTTACGGCACAGGGCTTCAATGAGATGATGGCCAATTCCCTGACCCGGTCATCCTATTATGAGCAGTCAGAACTTTATCCGGGTGCAGGCAGCGTTAAACTCCTCAATCCATTGAGCAACGACCTGAACCTATTGCGGAGAACATTGCTGTTCGGCGGATTAGAAGCCATCTCCACTAATATCAAATTCAAAAATACGGATCTTAAACTGTTCGAATTCGGCAACACATATGAATTAAAGCCCGAAGGCAACCCCTTACTGGCAGGCGGTTACCAGGAAACACGTTTCCTTTCGCTGCTTCTAACCGGGAAAAAGAGTCCTGAAAACTGGGCGGGGAAAAGTACCGATACGACCTTCTTTGACATTAAATCTTTTGCCTTCAGGGTATTGAAGAGATTAGGAATTCAAACGAATGATCTGACCCTTGAGGAAAAGGCCGACGAACGCTTTGCTTCCGGCATTACCTGCCTGATCGGCAAGACCCGCCTGGCTACGATCGGCCAGATACATCCCGAGTTACTGGAGCCGATGGATATCGGTCAACCGGTTTGGTTTGCCGAACTCAGCTGGGACGGAATACTCCGCAAAACCAAGCTCGCGGTCAAATTCGGGGAACTCGCCAAATATCCGCAGGTCCGCCGCGACCTGGCCCTTGTGGTTGATCATACCGTTCATTACGAACAGATCCGGTCGCTTGCCTTTGCCGTGGAAAGGAAATTGCTGAAGGATGTGAATCTTTTCGATGTGTACCTGAGCGATAAACTGGGCGCAGGAAAAAAATCGCTGGCAGTCAGCTTTATTCTTCAGGATGAAACCAAGACATTGGCCGACAAGCAGATAGAACTGGTGATGGAAAAACTGGTGAAAGCTTATGAACAAAAGTTAGGAGCGATCCTCAGATGAAAGCCTGACGGCTTCCGTAAACCCGCTATGATTATGCGAGGCCACCTGCGGGTATAGAACTTTCAACTCCTGAGGGGCATTGGAAACCACAAAGGGTTTTCCTACATAATCCAGTAAATCATAGTCATTGTAATCGTTACCCACTCCCATGACTTGATCTTTATCAATTTGATATTTCCGGCATAGGAACTCGATCCCTTTGCCCTTTGATATATCCTGATGGTAAATTTCCATCCAAATTGACTCGTGGTCCATCGGCGAGGTAGCCCGGATAATTTTTACCCCTTTGAAAAGGGATTTCAACTCCTCAAAACGGACCGGATCGGGTGGTAATATAATCAGGAACTGACAGGCCTCACCAAAATTCGGAGGGTCAAATGAAATCGGACGCTCAAAACCCCGGTAATTATCCATCCGTCGTACAAAATCCGCATGCAAATCCCCATTCTGATAATAAACAAAATGATGATTTTCAGGCACTGCCGCCAGAACCTTGAAGTTTATCCCCAGATCGCGAAGCCGGTACGCTATTTCATGTACAAGTGCTTCAGGCAGGTTCATGGAATAAAGAATTTCGCGGGTGCGATAATCCATGATTCCGGCTCCTGAGCTGAAAACGAGATAATCAATCGGAAAGTCGGAGGGGATCACCCGCTGAAAGGAATAGGGCGAACGTCCTGTTGCAATCACTCTTAATACAGAACGGCTGCCTAGTTCCACCAACGTTTCATAATCAGCATTGCTCACCTGCTGATCGCTGTTCAGCAGGGTCCCATCCAGGTCGGTTACCACCATTTTTATCATACCCGCAAAAGTACAAAAAGCGCCGACTATGATAGATCGGGCTGAATCGCTATTTTCGCAGCAACAATTTTATTATGGCACGCATAAAAGATTATTTCTCTCTGGTTGTCTTTAGTCATACCCTCTTTGCCATGCCTTTTGCCCTGATCGGTTTTTTTCTGGCTATCGGTTACAGCGGGTATACATTTAAAGTACCCACCCTGCTGTTCACCCTGGCTTGCATGGTGTTAGCCCGGAATGCAGCAATGGGATTTAATCGATGGGCCGACCGGCATATTGACCAAAAAAACCCAAGGACCGCCAACAGGGAAATCCCGTCGGGGCTCATCAGCGGAAATGCAGCCCTGCTCTTTTCCATTGCCAGTGCAATATTATTCGTGATTGCTGCCGGTTTCATCAATCCACTTTGCCTGAAACTTTCACCCGTGGCATTGCTGATCATCCTGGGTTACAGCTACACCAAGCGCTTTACCTGGCTTTGCCATATCATCCTCGGATTGGGACTTGCCATCGCACCCATTGGTGCGTATATTGCGGTTACCGGCCAATTCCACTGGCTGCCGCTCTTGTTTTCCGGAATTGTTTTAACCTGGGTCGGGGGATTTGATATAATCTACGCACTTCAGGATGAGGACTTTGACAAATCTAACGGATACTTCTCAATCCCGTCCCAGGTGGGAGTCCGTAACGCACTGGTGATCTCTTCTGTACTCCATACCCTTACTTTTGGCCTGGTGCTGACTACTGGAATTCTGGCTGGATTCGGGTGGTTATACTGGCTGGGTAGCGCGATATTTTCCGGACTGCTGGTTTACCAGCACCTGTTGGTGAGGCCCACCGACCTGACCCGTGTAAACCGCGCTTTCGGAACCACAAACGGTATTGCAAGCGTTCTTTACGCGGTGTTTGTAGTTACCGGACTGTTTATCCGTTAGTTAGACAGGGAATACTTGAATGAGACTGCGAGAATCTCATTAAACTGGACTCTTGTTTCTTCCCCCACCTTAACCTGTTTACCTTCTTGCATTTCAAATATCGGAAATTGAATCCGGGGGTCATATAAGGTTTCGGTCTGAACCGATAGATTGATAAACCGATTCACCTTCAGCGTCAGGGCCAGCCGCCAGTCGAAAAATAATTTTTCCGGATGATCGATGTAATTGGAGAAAAGGTTCAGGTAGTTGGTCATATTGACATTCTTGGCCAGGGCCATGGCATGCGTGATGGTGACGCTGGCACCGAGCTGGGCATTCACCCGCTGATCCTTTCTCAAACCATAGCGAACCTGGTTAATCATTGCGGTATCCAATACAAAACGGAACTGCCCGCCGACCGGTGACATGTTGATCATGAGTTTTGGGTTGGGTTTAAACGTTAAACCGAGACTGATCTTCAAATCGGCAGGCGCCATGAACTTGGAAACCGGAACAGAATCATTGGGATAGGCAAACCCTTTCATGCTCTGAGATTCAAATGTTGTACCCAGGGTATAATCAAACTTCTTAAAGGCTTTGTGCGACAAGTTTGAAATAATAAAGATCCGGTCAGCACTTTTTCTCATAGGCAGCAATTCCGTTTTCTGCACACCGTAAACGAACCAAAGGGAGTTGTCCCATTTGATGCTTCCTTTACTGTAATTGGCCCATCCCTTAATGTCAGTAGTAAGGGCTATGTTGTTATTCCCCCCCTTGGCCCAGTTTACCAGGGTATTCTGGTTAACCAGAAAGCTAAATTCCGACCTGAGCATCCAAAGTTTCGAAGGTGCTACCGGGATCGGCCGGTTAACAATTCTCAGCTTCCTGGGGTCTTTCCATTGTGTGGGGAGACTTTCAGGAGTACCCTCCTTTTTGAACAGGTGTTTAAGCATCAGATCATCTCCGACCCACATATAAACGGAGTTTTTGCCCAGGGTCCGCATAAAAACCTTTGCCGAATCATTCGAGCTGTTCATCAGAAAAAAAGCCGTGGAATCCACTCGTCCCTTTTTCAGCGTAAATGGAATGGTATCAAGCTTCGCATTTATGATCTTGAAATAGATAGAATCATTGGCCAGGTGGTAAACCAATCGCTCAAGCGAGGACCTCAAAACAACCGGCTTGGGATTAAATGCGGTATCCAGGTACACCACATCCACCATTTGCTTGATGGAACTTCGTACCGAATCATTATCAATCAGTCCGATGGGATAATAAAACTCGTCCCTGGCATGCCGGTTCTGCTCCCTGGCGGCCAGAAACCTTCGCATCTTTTCAACAGAATCAAGTTTATGCCGGAAAATGGCCTTACTGATTGAGGAATTCAGAGAATCACGATTAAACTCCAGTCGCGCGATCATATT
>JBBQOG010000226.1:0-6052 GCA_038330665.1 Bacteroidales bacterium | reverse complement strand
GACTCATTTATTCAGCCTGTGCGGCCTTGCTCGATCTTAATGATCCTGCAAAGGAAATCACGCGGTTGCCGTATGCCCTTTTTTCGCCTGAATATGAATGGGAAAGGAACGGAGAAGTGAATGACGTGGTATATCCCACCGGTTCTGTTGTGTTTGGGGACACCCTATTCATCTATTATGGCGCTGCCGACGAGCGGATTGCAGTTGCTTCCATGAATCTCACCGCTCTGTTGGAAGAATTGATTCTTAATGCCTCCAGAGATGAAAAGTGAAATGGAAATTCTTGAAGCCTATATGGGCCCTGTTTATCAGAACGGTATCTTTTTGCCAACGAAATTACCCGCACAAATCATTCCCGATCTAAGAGTGCAAAACATGGACCAGAAGTCAGGCAACAACCTCCCTGAGGTGTTGTTCCTTTCATCCTATCCGCCCCGGATTTGCGGTATCGCTACTTATTCGCAGGATCTGATTATGGCCCTGAAAAATAAATTCGGCGCCTCGTTCACGGTTAAGGTTTGTGCCCTGGAATCCGGGAAAAGAAATTATACTTATCCGGATGAAGTTCAGTATGTCCTTAATACTTCGAATAGTAAGGGTTTTTTCGACCTGGCAAGATCGATCAACAGGAATGCACGAATAAAGGTTGTGGTGATCCAACATGAATTTGGTTTTTATCAAAAGCAGGGTTTAGCTTTTCAGCAATTATTGAATGAAATTAAGAAACCGGTTATCGTAGTTTTTCATACCGTAATTCCGAAGCCCGATGATTCTTTTAAAAATGCGGTAAAGCTTATAGCGGATTCTGTGGGTGCGATTATTGTGATGACCCAGCATGCTGCCGGATTGTTAACTGAGGTTTATGGCGTTACGGCGGAAAAAATATCGGTTATTGCACATGGCACCCACCTGGTACCGCATCTTAGTAAAGTACTTTTAAAGGAGAAATATGGTTTAGGTGGCCGCAAGGTCCTTTCCACTTTTGGTCTCCTGAGTTCAGGTAAAAGTATCGAAACGACACTGAGAGCTTTGCCTGCAATCATTAAAGACTGTTCCGACGTGGTATTTCTTATAATCGGCAAAACCCATCCCGAGGTGGTGAAAGCAGAAGGCGAAAAGTACCGGAAAATGCTTAAGGATTTGGTGATTGAGTTAAAACTGAAGGATCATGTGAAGTTTATAAACAGCTACCTGGCTTTGCCTGAGCTGCTCGAATATTTGCAGCTTACGGATATATATCTTTTTACGACCAACGATCCCAATCAGGCGGTCAGCGGAACTTTTGCCTACGCCATGAGTTGCGGTTGTCCGATTATTTCCACGCCGATCCCTCATGCAAAGGAATTTCTGACCAAGGATACCGGTATTATTTTTGATTATCTTGATTCGGAGCAAATGGCAAGAAGTGTCATCCTTTTACTTAATGATGAACCGCTACGGAAGAACCTAAGCGTAAATACACTGCAAAAAATTGTTTCCACATCATGGGAAAATTCTGCTGTGGAACATGCGATTCTTTTCGGGAAAAGATCCGGTGGTGAAATAGCCATTCATTATGATTTGCCTGGGATCAAGCTCGATCATATCAAGAATATGACCACCAAAACCGGATATATCCAGTTTTCAAAAATCAATCAGCCCGACGTTGAATCCGGCTACACCCTCGACGATAATGCGCGGGCCCTGATTGCACTCTGCAGGCATTATGAGTTAACCGCTGAGGAAGGTGATCTGGATACTATGAAAACGTATCTTGCTTTTATTGAATACTGCCAGCAACCGGATGGAAATCTCCTAAATTATGTGGATCAGGAGGGGAAATTTACAGAACAAAATTATGTAGTCAACCTTGACGACAGCAATGGAAGAACGGTCTGGGCCCTGGGGTACATACTATCGAAAAGAACCTTATTGCCTAAGGAGTTTAGTGCAAAGGCAAAAATCATTTTCACCAGGGCTTTGCCTTATTTCGAAACCATTCATTCGCCCAGGGCAATGGCTTTTGCCCTGAAGGGCCTGTATTATTATGGAATAGATAAAAAATCGTCAAAAACAATATTGCTTGCAGAAAAGCTTGCAAACAGGCTGGTTGGTATGTATAAGCATGAATCGTCTGAAAAATGGTTATGGTACGAAAGTTATCTTACCTATGCCAACAGTGTTTTACCTGAGGCGATGCTTTGTGCCTGGCTTCTGACCGGTCATTCCGAATATCGGGATATTGCCAGAGAATCTTTTGATTTTCTGTTAAATTCCATTTATAGCGAGCGTGGGATTGAGGTTATATCAAACAGAAACTGGCTGATCAGAGGCGAGCGGAAGGGTGAATACGGAGAACAACCCATTGATGTCGCCAACACGATTATTTCGTTAAGCCGGTTTTATGATGTTTTTAAAGAACCGGAATACCTGAACAAACTTATTATAGCATTCAATTGGTTCCTGGGTAACAACCGCCTTCACCAGATTGTGTATAATCCATGCACCGGCGGATGCTATGATGGGATGGAGGAAACCCATGTTAATCTGAATCAGGGAGCCGAATCCACCATCAGTTATTTATTGGCGCGCCTGACCATAGAGAAATATTCGCTGTTGATCAGTCCTCACAACGAAAAAAGTCCAAATGACAGAAAATTAGCATCTTAAATTCATTCGAAAATGATTTAATCGATTCAATTTAGCTGTTCCTCGTACGAATATAGCCCTCAAATATTTTCATCGCATTTTGCGAGCCTGGGTTCATGAAGGGTTCAGTCTAATTTCTTTTTATTCTGCATCATGCCGGTAGAATCATGCATTTGATACATCTCTCCTGGTTTTGAATCTGCTTTTTTGACCAGTGCCATACCACATATTGGACATTTCCCGGGTTTATCGGTGATCACCTGAGGATGCATCGGGCAGGTATACTGTACCGTTTGCTGTTTAGTGGCAATAGATTTCTTCCGAAGCCTTAATGCATTGGCAATAACCGAAACCGAACTGAAGCTCATGGCTGCTGCAGCAATCATCGGACTTAAAAAAATGCCGAAAAACGGAAAAAGAATTCCGGCCGCAACAGGCACGCCGAGTGAATTGTAAACAAATGCGAAGAACAGGTTCTGTTTGATATTCCGCATGACAGATGAGCTCAGTTCTCTGGCCCGAACAATTCCATTCAGGTCGCCTTTTATCAGGGTGATTTTGGCGCTCTGAATGGCAATATCGGTTCCCGTTCCCATTGCAATTCCAATATTTGCCTGGGCCAGCGCCGGAGCATCGTTGATGCCGTCGCCAGCCATGGCAACGATATGCCCCTGCTCCTGAAGTTCTTTTACTTTTTTGTATTTTTCATCCGGCAGACAATCAGCTACATAACCATCGAGATGAAGCTCTTCGGAAACTGCTTTGGCTGTAAATTCATTATCACCGGTCAACATGTATACTTTGATACCGGATTTTTGCAGCGATTCAATGGCCGCAGGAGAGGTTTCTTTAATTTTATCGGCCACACTTACCAGACCTTCCACTTTGTTGTCCAGGATTAAATACATTACGGTCTGTCCTTTTCGCTGCCAATCCTCAACCTGCTTCTTGCTTGAATCGTCAATTGATGCTTTAGAATCTTCCATCATTCGTTGGTTACCTAACCCGATTTTCTTGTTTTTGTATAGAGCTATAACGCCCTTTCCGGTAACTGATTCAAAGCCATCGAGCTTTTCTAGTTTTATTTTTTTTGCTTTGGCACCTTCCACAATGGCATCGGCTATGGGATGTTCGCTATTCGCATCAATGGATGCTGCCAGCATAAGGACCTCATCATCGCTAAATTCACCTAACGATTTAGTGTTTCTTAAACTGGGTTTTCCTTCGGTTAAAGTTCCGGTTTTGTCGATAATTAATGTGTCAACTTTGGTCATTTGTTCGATGGCACTGGCATCCTTGATCAATACCCCTAACTGGGCTCCGCGACCGGTACCGACCATAATGGACATGGGGGTGGCTAATCCCAGGGCGCACGGACAAGCAATAATTAAAACAGATACTGCATTAACAAAGGCATACATGTAAGCAGGTGCAGGCCCCCAGATTGCCCATATCGCAAAGGTGGCAAGAGAAATCAAAACGACCACCAGAACAAAGTATTTTGCCACCACATCCACCAGACTTTGAATCGGAGCCCTTGACCGGCTTGCCACATTCACCATCTCAATAATTTGGGCGAGTAAGGTATCGGAACCAATCTTTAAAGCTCTCATCTCAAAAACGGTTTTCCCGTTGAGGGTACCCCCGGTTACCTTATCGTTTACTGATTTTTCCGAAGGTATGGGCTCTCCGGTGATCATGCTTTCATCAATAATGGCTGAGCCCTCTGTGATGACCCCATCCACCGGGATTTTTTCACCCGGCTTCACTTTGAGTATATCATCGACCATTACTTCCTCGAGCGATATTTCCACTTCATTTCCATTTCGGATAACCCTGGCAACGGGCGGCACCAATCCCAACAATGCTTTAATGGCTGAATTTGTCTTGCTGTGAGCCCTGAGCTCCAATACCTGACCCATTAAAACAAGAGTAAGAACCACGGCGGCAGCTTCGAAGTATAAATGAAGATTGCCGTTTGAGTCTCTGAATTGTTTCCGAGCCCGGGTTCATCCTAAAGGCTTGATTTCATCTATCTTGACCGGATTTTAGCAGGATATTGTTATTTCCGGAATTTTAATACCTTTGTGCGCTCCTGAAAACACACGACTCGGGGTATAGCGCAGTCCGGTAGCGCACCTGGTTTGGGACCAGGGGGTCGCAGGTTCGAATCCTGCTACCCCGACGAATGAAAAGCCGTTGTAAAATCTAAATTACAACGGCTTTTTCATTATACTGATAGAAAAACGGGAGAGGCTTATTCGTACCGGATTGACTTAATATCTGGTGAGTTAGATTCCCATTCAGTTCCTGCGGCTGGTCGTCGAGTTTGAAATTGTTTTCCCTAAGAAGTTAATCGGCGGTTTTGCCGGAAATCGGAACGATACCCTCTTCAGTGATGGAATCGACATCCTCTTTGGGGATGATCTCGACCCGGTTTTCGAATTGAATGTTCATGATTCAAGTGATTACTTGTCCTGCATAAGAGACTTACCCAAGATGAATTTTATAACCCGCTATATATTAATTGCTTTGACTGAATTTACTACGTAATTATAGATTTTTGTCCGGTATCGGTAGTCTTTTTTCTTCAGCATTTCGAATTTTTGTTCATTGATCCGGATCTTACAGCCGGCAATTATCGCCTCCAAAAGGTCCTTCTGCTGGATCCCGATATCATCGCCGATGAGCATGAATCGCCGGAAGAAAATGGAGAAGTCGGCCATCAGGTGATCGTTGATCATTTCGATATCCTCCCTCCGGAAATAAAGAAAGTGATTCTTCGCCGTGGAGAAAGTACTGTCGGGCACAATGAGCTCAACGGTTTGATAATCCTCCGGACAAATCTGCTTAACTGGCAGCTGCGAACTCCGCACCATCGAACTGATGTATTTCCCGACATCCTCCGTCCGGTTTAACTCGATCGGCCCGGTCCTCGGGGCACAAAAAACGAAACGTAGGTAATCAATTAGGATGTCTTTTTTGAGAGGGAGAAGGAGGTTGCTGCTCATAGGGTGATTTTGAGCTAAATTTAAAGTAAAAACTTGATAACTTGGTGTTGTAGAAAAAAAAAGCCTTTTGCTTGATTTGCAAAAGGCTTTTTAATCAAAATAAATATCTCATTTCAAATATTGGGAAAATTTAATAGTGAAATGAACAATACTTATAGCACACAAAACAATCCATACAACATAAGCCCAAGGTCGTTTCACAGAGTTCTTATCCTTTCGATACATATTTAACACTATAATACAAAGATAAAAGCCAATAAAGCTACCTGCTGCTCCTAAAAGCGATTCAATAATAGGCCAAGTTTTCATAATTTCATGATTTTCCTGCGCGCCAACAACAAGTTGTATATTTTGCAAGTAGGACTGCAGCTGCAACTATAGAGATAGGTCCCAAGCCAGCACCGGTTCTAATC
>JBBQOG010000225.1:0-6062 GCA_038330665.1 Bacteroidales bacterium | reverse complement strand
CGCTGCCAAAGCATCCTGCTGCGAAGCTGGTGGTGCCGAGATGAAAACTGGTTGCGCTGCAACTTGCAAAGAAGCTTCCTCATGCAAAGGCGAAGGCATGAAGGCTGAAGAAAAAAAGAAATAAGCAAGCAATTGCCTTTTAAAAAAGCCCGGTATGACCGGGCTTTTTTTATTTCAACACAAATCTTAAGGAGATCAGGTTTGAATATTGGGCCACTGAAAGGTCGCCGATATCGGTGAGTGCATAATCGATATAAATATTATGATACTGGATTCCTAAACCCAGATTGGGCTGCAGGTTGAGATTATTTCTGCCGTCCATACCCGGGACCATTTGAAAGTTCCCCACGCCGAGGCGGGCGAACAACCAGGAAGAATACCTCAGTTCCCCTCCAATATAAGGATCGATGCCGATTGGTCCGAGTGGGAGGATGACATGCCGGCGGCCGTCGAAAGTAATATGGGTATCCAGCGCTACTGCCAGGATTAATTTATCATTGATTTTAAAATCCCTTGAGGCAGCTGCGATCACCCTGGGAACCGTTACTTCCAGGCTATTTTCCGGCAGTTCGTTACCGGTCATTTCGAAGGCTGAGGACAAGAGGTCCCTATTAAAATTCCATGCATTGAAAGTACCGGTAATGTCCCTTGCCACAGCCGATAATCTCCATCCTGAGCGGGTATAGGATACTGCTGCATCGATCCCAAAACCCCATGCTTTTGCAAAATCACCGGTATGTCGGTAAATCAGTTTTACATTAGCCCCGGCCTGCAAGCCCGGAATTTTCATTTTGCGCGCGTACGAAAGCAAAACCCCCATATCAGCTGCTGAGAAGGTTGTTATTCTGTCGTACCGGATATTTCCTTCCGCATCGATCAATTCGAGTGTATTCGGGATATCGTCCACTGCAAAGCGGATCAGCGACAAGCCCACGCTACTGACCGGATCCAGCTTATAAGCCACACTTCCAAAGTCGTACTTGGCCAGTCCGGCAAAATACTCGGAATGCATCAGGCTAAAATCCATTTTGCCGGGTATATCAATCAATCGTGCGGGATTCCAGTACCCTGCTGTTGCATCATCCACCATTGCAGTTCCCGCCCCACCCATACCCATGAGGCGAGCACCCCCCCCAACCGAGAGAAATTCATTAGAATATTTTACCTGTGCTGTGAGTACGCTGCTAATTAACAGCCATATGGATAATACTGCAACAATTTGTTTCATAGTAAATGATACGATTCGAATTCCAAGATAAGTAAACTAACCATTTTAACTATTTTTATACCTATTTATTGCCCCAATCTATGAAACAGATTCTTCATAACCTAAAACTACAGATCCCGAATACATTGACATTGCTCAATTTGTTATGCGGATCCCTGGCTGTTTTGCTGGCCCTTCGGGGGTACCTTCGCGAGGCGGCTATCCTGGTATCAGCAGGATTTGTCTTTGACCTGTTTGACGGGATGTCGGCGCGGCTCCTCAAGGCACATTCGGCCATTGGTAAGGAGCTTGACTCTCTTGCCGACCTGATCAGTTTCGGCCTGGCCCCTGCTGCGATTTTATTCGGAATTCAGGAAAAACTCACCGACGTGGGTTCCTTTTCACTTTCACAACCTGCCGGAACGCTTATCCTTCACCTGTTGCCATTTTTATTGCCTGTTTTTGCCGGCCTACGGCTCGCCAAATTCAATATTGATGAGCGGCAGTCACACCAGTTTATCGGAATGCCCACCCCTGCGAACGGATTAATGGCACTGGCCCTGCCCTTCATCCTGACCAGTCAGCCTGAATCTTTCCTGGTCGGCTGGATGAGCAACGATCTGTTTGTGCCCATCTATTCAGTACTCGTTTCTTACCTGATGATCAGTCCATTAAGACTATATTCCATGAAAATAAAGGGCTTTGGCCTGAGCCAGAACAAATACACCTATGGGTTTCTGGTGATTGCCCTACCCTTGATCCTCATCTTGGGTCCCACCGGTCTGTTCCTGACCGTACCGGTATATGTATTATATACGGGTACCTTAGCCATCCTCCTAAAAGACTGATCCTAATCTTCCTCTTCAGGAAGGTGGGATTCAAATTTTTTGAGGGCAAACCTGATAATGTAATAAGAGAAGATAATCAAAACTGGCCAGGAAAGAAGCCAGAGAATTTGTGTTATATACATTTTTTTCAGTGTTGTGGAGACGCATACTTGCGTCTATTGTTTCAGATTTTTCAATAAAGGTGATCTTCGGTCTGAAGGTCATCATTGCTCATCTTTTTCCTGTTCATGGCTCTCCAGGTAAACCAGATGTAGGCCAGAACAAAAGGAACCATGAGTGAAACATACGACATTGCGACAAGGGTAAACTTGCTGGATGAGGCATTTTCGATGGTCAGTGATGACTGCAGATCGAATGATGAAGGATAAAAGGCGGTATGATTAAATCCGGCGATCAGGAAAAGGCTCATAACGGTAATCACGGTGCCGGTGCCGGCAAACCAGATGCCTTTATCGTAAGCCGGTTTTAGCAGCGATACGCCGATCCCGTATAAGACCCCAACCACTCCAACAAGGAGAATCACCAGTATAGCCGGCATATCCATAAAATTATGCAGGTACTTGAATTTTTCCATAACCACCAGTTTGGTATCCGGATTATAGGCGAAGCCATCAAGGAACATCAGCCTGATCAGGAAAAAGAGGAAGAATACGAGAAACGGTACGGTATTGACCAGCAACTGTTTTTTTGACCGCTGGAAAATGGCATCTGAATCGATATTATTCATGAAATAGAGGGAAGCCAGAATCCTGGCCAGAAAGAACACGGCGAGTCCGAGCGATAGATTCTGAATATTCAGCGCCGCCTCGAGACCATGTGCCGGGCCTTCCCATGAAACCTGATTCATCTCGTTCAGGGAAAATCCGGATCCGGTGAAAAAGGTACCGACAGCGGTCCCAATCAGGATTGGAGCAAGGGTTCCGTTGATGAACAGAAAGGCTTCATACGTTTTCTGACCCAGGAAATTCCCTGACTTGGTTCGGAATTCATAAGAAATGGCCTGGAGGATAAAAGCAAAAAGGATCAGCATCCAGACCCAGTATGCGCCGCCAAAGCTGGTAGCGTAAAAAAGCGGGAAGGAGGCAAAAAAGGCACCGCCAAATGTAACGAGCGTGGTAAAAGTGAATTCCCATTTCCGGCCTAAAGAATTAACCAGCAGGGTTTTTTCGGCTTCATTTTTCCCAAGGACTCCGAAAAGTGTTTGTCCGCCTTTAACAAACATGAGGAAAACCAGCAGACTTCCCAGCAGTGAAACGATGATCCACCAGTATTGCTGCAGAACGAGGTGTGAGAGTGATTCAAACATTACTTGTTTCCTCCTTCATTTTTGGGTCCGTGTTTAATTGCTTTTACCATGATATTCACTTCCGCTATTGCGAGAACGGTAAAAGTGACGGCAAATAGGATAAAGGTGACCATGACGCTTCCGGTTTCCAATTTTGTTACAGCCGCCACAGTGGGCAGGAGATCCTGAATGGTCCAGGGCTGCCGTCCCAGCTCTGCCACTACCCATCCCGCTTCGGAGGCGATATAAGAGAGCGGTATGACCCAAGGTGCGAGCCAGAGCCAGAATCTTCTTTGCGGCAGCTCTCCGCGGGATGAGAAGAACAGGAACAGGGCAAAGAATATCATAAAGCCAAACCCGAGCATCACCATGATATGGAAGCTGTAAAATGTGAGTGGCACATTCGGCACATAATATTGAACCTGGTCATTAAATCCATACCCAAAGTACCGGTAATAGTCGGCAAGGAAAGTCTTATCTCCGAACAGGGCCTTGAGACTGTCGGCCCTGGCAATGTTTCCGGATGCTTTAGCATTTTTGAAATCCGTTAGTGCCTGGCGGGCAATTTTACCCCGCTGCATTTTCTCAGGTATCGAAAGCATACCCTGGGCCTCATTACCTTCGATGAAATCATTGAGACCGGCAACAAAATGCTCCGGATCGCCATAGGCCAGCCAGGATAATAGTTTTGGCATTTCAATTTTAAAGGCAAAGGGCTCTCCGGCTTCGCGCTTCTCCTGGTTGTTCAGGATCCCGATAGCCACCAGTCCGGCATTGTTTTTCCCGTCATACAATCCCTCCATGGCAGCCAGTTTCATGGGTTGAACCTCGGCAATCTGTTTGGCAGAACCATCACCGGTCAGTGCCAAAAGGATGGACGAAAGCAACCCGAAAACTGCCGCCACAGTAATACTCCTGAGTGCCATCCGTGTTTCGCGTTTCCTGAGCAGATACCACGAACTGACTCCAATAATGAATATAGACGCCAACACCATTCCGGAGGTAATGGTGTGAAGGAATTTGTTTACCGCTACCGGAGAGAACAATACATCCCAGAAATTGGTCATTTCATTTCGGGCTGTTTCCGGATTGAAAGCAGCCCCCACAGGATGTTGCATCCAGGCATTGGCCACTAAAATCCATAGTGCCGACAAATTAGCGCCGATGGCCACCAGCCAGGAAGATGCGAGATGGAACTTTTTACTCACCTTGTTCCATCCGAAGAACATGATTGCAATAAATGTTGATTCCATAAAAAACGCCATGATGCCCTCGATGGCCAGTGGCGCGCCGAAAATGTCACCCACAAACCAGGAATAATTCGACCAGTTGGTTCCAAACTCAAATTCCAGGATGATACCCGTAGCGACACCGATTGCAAAATTGATCCCGAACAATTTCATCCAGAATTTGGTCAGTTTCTTCCATTCCGGATCACCGGTTTTCACGTAGATGGTTTCCATCATGGCGATGATCCAGGTGATCCCCAGCGTAAGCGGAACAAATAACCAGTGGTACATCGCTGTCAGGGCAAACTGGGCCCGCGACCATTCGACCAGTGATGACAGATCAATTGATTGGATCATAGTTAGTGGTTTTTGGTTGTCAAATTCTCCAGAACCTGGTTAGACCGGTCCTGGTCGGTTTTATAATTCTTTTTAAGAAAGTCAGGCATAAACAATAACCGGATCACGGCAAAAAGGATGAAGAGTTTAATCAGCACAATCAGCCACACCTTGCGTCCCCAGGAGGAAAGGTTCTTAAATCCGTCAAAATATAAATGCCAGATCTTATAAAATATTGATTTATCAGTATTCAACGGCATGCACTATTTTTTTGTGAAAGTATTGAAATATCTGCTTAGTTTCAATAACCGGAAAGCGTAACCTGCCCCATGAACACGTTTCCCTTTTTCAAGGGTTTTCGTTCTGCCTGATGATGGCTGGCAAAGAAAAGGTCGCCGCCGCCGGTATAAAAAGAGGCGACCATCAAACAGATCCGGTCGTTTTCGACCCAGGCATGCGCAGCCTGGGTGCCATCGGAATCTATGCGGATTCCCTGATTGGATTCATTAGACAGTTCGACCCAAAGAATGTTTTCCCGGGTGGAACGAAAATCGTTGGATCCCCACGGCGTTTGGTCGGACGACCAGGGCCATCCGGGTTTTATTCCAAATTGTGGCCGCTTATCCTTGCCTGCGGTAAAAGGCCTTGACCAGCCTGAGGGCCGGCCGATATGGTCATCCGGATAAACAGACCATTGCGCGATCCGTTTCCATGAAAGCAAGTCGAATTCTGAGGGCAGCTCAAAAACCAGTCCGATCTGGCGGGGATCAATATCCATTTTGCAGTTCAGCTGGTAGTCTATTTTTAGTTTACCTAGGGAATCAAGATGATAGGTGTAAATCAGTCCAGCTTCCTCATAACTACCTTCTACCCGGATCCAGGTTCCTGAATCATCTTTCCCGGAGTCGGTGATCCGGCCTTCCCAATTCCTGCAGAATGCGTTTAAGGGTTCGATATTCAAGCTATGCTCGGTGTTGCAGGGGCCGGTTGTCAGCGGCAGCATTTGCAGAAATGGTCCTTTCACGGGTACCTGGAGCCCCTGGATTTGCATCTGCACCAGCTGTCCCGTTCCGGAATGAACCACCATTTCAAAATTCCCAGCTTTCATCATCACCTGCTTGCCCTGGATCACAATTTCCGGGACTGACTTCCCGGTA